>JANQOL010000643.1 GCA_028289675.1 Pirellulaceae bacterium | reverse complement strand
CTCGAGCTTCCACGACGACGGAGAGATTGCCGGTGCCGGTATACGTGAATTCTGTACTCGCACCGGACGGCAAGTTCTTTTGTATCAAGCGATCTCGTTGGTCGTATTCATAAGTCAGCGTCTCGCCATTCGGATTGGTCTCGCTGATCACACGCCCCAACGCATCGTATTCGGTCAGGTAGGTCTGCCCACCAGGCAGCGTGCGCCGCACTTCCCGACCAAGCAGATCGTACTCGTACCTCGATTGGTTTCCGTTGGCGTCCGTTTGCAGAATCATGTTGCCGAGCGAATCGTACTCGTAGCGCGTAACACTGCCCAAGGCGTCTGTCACCGACATTAGCTGGCCATTGGCCGCATAAGTTCTACGGATCTCGTTGCCAATCTCGTCGCGAGTCAATACGACTTGGCCGAGCGAGTTGTATTCTTGGAAAAATTCGGAGCCATCAGCGAACACGCGGCGAATCTCACGGCCCGCATCATCGTATTCGTACGAAGTTCTGCGATTCAACGGGTCCGTCGTTTGAACCAGCAACCGATCTGGGCTATACCGCGCCGTTGAAACGCTGCCCAAGGCGTCCGTTCGAACCACCAAGAGCCCCGACTGTTGATACTCGGTCGTTTCTCTGTTTCCCAAAGCGTCCGTTTCAGCGACGACTCGTCCGAGCAAGTCATACTCAGTGAATGTGCGGGGATTGTCGTCCAGCGTATTTGGCGTTGCATCCGGAAAGATGGTGGCAACACTTCGGCCAGCTGCATCGTACTGGAAGCGTGTCGTATGTCCGTCTTCATCAGTAAACGAGACGACATTGCCAATTGCGTCGTATTCGTTTTCCGTCGTCGAACCGTCGGGGAATGTTGTTTTTATCAGCTGGGCGAGCGCATCGTACTCGTAGGTTGTTTCTTTCCCCAGTGGATCCGTGACCCGGATCATATTGCCGGCGGCATCGTATTGAAATCGAGTTAGATTCCCAGCCGCGTCGGTTCTGGTCAGCACGCGCCCTTCCGAGTCATAACTACGCGCGTGACCCATCGCCAGTCCGGGTGCCAACTGCGTCTCGGCGGATTCCAGCCGACCAAGCGAGTCGTAATTGGCGATCCACGCGTTGCCAAAAACGTCGGTCCAGGAGCTACGGTTCCCGGACGCATCGTATTCCGTAGTGAGCTCTAGACCAGCGACGCTTTGCAGCGTTTTAAGCTGTCCCTTTTCATCGTGCCGCAGTGAACTGGAGGAGCCGATTGCGTCGTTCACCGTCCTGACGGTTCCGGTCGAATCATATTCGTAAGTGGTGACACGCCCCTCGCGCGAGACCTCTGCCAGTGGATTGCCATCCGCATTGATAGTGCGCGTTGTCTGAAACCCTTGATTGTCCGTCTCAGCCAGTACGTTTCCTTGACCATCCAAAGTGAATGCAGTTGTCTGCCCCAAGGCATCCGTGGTCGACGTGACGTAATTGTTGGCGTCGTAGGTGTACCTGGTGATGGCACCAAGCGGATCCGTGACCGCCAACACGTTCCCTCGGTTGTCGTACTCCGTAACCGTCGGATTACCAAGCGCGTCAATTGTGGTAACTAGCGAGCTGTCGGGATCGTAGGAGGTGCGGAAGCGGTTTCCCGCAGCGTCAATGAGAGTGATCAATCGGCCTTCGTCGTCATACTCGGACCGTACTCCTGCTCGCCCAAGCGGATCGATCACGGTATCGAGGTAGTGCTGTGGGGCAGCACGATACTCGTACAGTGTGCGGTTGCCTTCACGATCGACGGACGCCACCAAGTCTCCGTTGCTAGCGTATTCATACGTGACAGATGCGCCAGCAGGATCTTCGATGGAAACGATGCGGCCGTGCATGTCGCGCTCTATTTGAACGCGGATGTCCCCAGTCTCGTTGGCAATTTCACTTTCGGAAAACACCAGTGCATTGCCATGCCGGTCGGCAACTCGCTCCAATTCGCCACTGATCCCATTGATGAAGAAACGATTGCCATCTTTGGTTCTCACGGTATAACCGCCACCAAACTCAGGTGAAGCAGGATTCCAGGGTTGGTTGCCCGTTGCAAACAACTCACCAAACTCGTTGACGAACAATTGACCTGTTCCAGCCGACAGCGTGGCTGTGTTGCCTGGGTCAGGGGTAAAACGTGGAGCTGCCAACACCAGGTTGTCATTGCCAAAACCTGGGAGAACTCGGATGTCCGGCGTGAACGTCCACCCCATACGCCCTTGCCCTGGCAGGGTCAAATAGATTTTTACGCCAGGTCGCATCGGAGTAAAAATCCCGATGTCTTCCAAACCACTCGCTGGCAAACCCACCCGCAAATCAGTGTCGCGGTATTCGAGTCGCCAACCAAAGCCAAAATCACCGTCGCGGTCAGCGCGCAAAGTGTCGTAGGTACGGATGACTTCGATCGGAAACCCGGCTACCGGCAAGGTCATATC
The DNA here is from genome assembly GCA_028289675.1 of Pirellulaceae bacterium. GTDB lineage: Bacteria > Planctomycetota > Planctomycetia > Pirellulales > Pirellulaceae > Aureliella. The sequence continues at coordinate 12,590 of JANQOL010000643.1, read as the reverse complement.
GACGAAACTCAGGCGGAAGTTCCCAAGCTTCAATTCACCGGACAATCCGACTTGTACGTCATCGACGGCAACTCGGTTGTTGGTGTCCCGGACCTCTAGACGCAACACGTATTCGTCATTCTCTAGCAAGCTGGTGTCCCAGACTCCCAGGTCGCCGTTGGTAACGCTGGTGTTGCTGGACAAGATCTCTCGAAATTCCGCTTGATCCCAACGTCGGTAGAACAATTTGTAGGATGCGAAGTCTTCTACGGCCGCAGTACCCCGGACCGTGACCAAGCCTGTCACGGAACTGGCTGCAGTTGGCGCGGATATCTCTGCCAAAGGATTGGCTACGCCACCGCCTGGCACGCCGCCACTACCACTGCCGCAAGGGTCACAGAATTCGACCACTCCGAAGGCCGTCGTCGAATTCCCCGCCGCATCGGTTGCAATTGCTTGGACTCGATGCGCTCCGAGCCCCCAATCCTCGAAACTCAGAAAGCCCATGCCATTCGCATCGATGGTGAATGGTTGGTCGTCGACTGTCACGTCGAGACTTTCCACGCCAACATTGTCGCTGGCGCTGACGAAGAAGCTGAGCGGCCCCTGCCAAGGCAAACGACGGCCCGTGCCATTCACGACCACACGCGGGGGAACAACGTCAGCGCGGACTTCAAGTTCGAACTCCAGCTCGGCAATACCGCCTCGCGGATCAGTTGCCCGAATCAAGATCGGGTGCGTGCCAATATCGGCGACCGATGTTCGCCACTGGACCAGGCCAAATGCATCCAGTGGCATCGACGCCGGCCCGTTGACTAATTCATAACGAACAGGATCGAAGTCGGGATCTTGGGCCAGGGCGACCGAACGAAACTGCTCGCCGGCGAAAACGAGCGTCGTTGGCGGATTCACGAAGACAGGCGGCGAGTTTTGATCGATCACATCCAGCTCGAAGGACTGAATGGCCGTTCCGCCTTGTGCGTCCGTCGCCAAGACAGTGACGATATGCTTGCCCACCTCATCCTGTGCGGGCGTCCAGCTAACCAACCCCGTGCTCGCACCCACGGTCATGTCGATCGGACCGCGACCCAGCGAATACGTGATTGATTGTCCTTCAGGGTCGGTCGCCAGGATCTGGTATCGATACTGCGATTGGGCGCTCGTAAAACGACTGGGTTCCGACGCCAGTACGGGCGGACGATTGGGCGCGCCTGACCTGGTTAGTATTGAAAAGCTCTGCGTGGAAGCACCTCCCACGCCATCGGTGACCTGGATGCTGATGGTTTGCTGTCCGATTTGGTCGGCCTGTGGCGTCCAGGCAGCTTCACCGGTGTTTGGATCGATCGTTGCACCTACAGGCGCGTCGAGAAACGCGTAGGTCAGCGGATTGTTCTCGGGATCGATAGCTTCAACAGTGTAGAGCCAAGTATCTCCGACGGCTGCCTCGGTGGGCGGCACAGAAGTGATTGCCGGCGGACCGCTGGAGCGTTGGACTCGCAAGGTAAACTGCTGCTGCGCAGTACCGCCGTAGATGTCGGTAACTCGCAATGTGACCTCATGCTCACCTGCCACATCTCGACTTGGTAGCCAAAACAACTCTCCCAACTTGGGATTCACGCTCATCCCGTGCGGCCCCTGCAATAGTTCAAACGAGAGTTGATCGGCATCGGCGTCCAAGACGTGTGGAGCATAGACATAGGGTTGCTCCGCTACCGCTCGTACCGTCGGCTCCGAGGCAAATACTGGATTGTCATTCTGCAACCACTGGGCCACTTCGATGGCGAACTCGAAGGGCTCAGACTCTCCGCGTCGATCTGTGCCTTCCACAGTCACTGAAGTCGTTCCGATGTCCGACACCTGTGGAGTCCACGAGATATTTCCCTGGTCCGAGACGCTCATCCCGTCTGGACCGTCAACGAGCACGAGTGAAAGGGCGTGACCTAATCGGTCGAAAGCATCGATTTTCGCGCGGTAGGGTTGGTTCGCCGCCGCTGTTGGACGCGGGGTAGAGAACTGAAACGGAGACAAGTCGGGCGTTTGGTCGAGGACATTTACAGGAATGGTTTGATGAGCGCGCAACCCTTGCTCGTCTTCGACGGCGACTTCAAACAGCACTTGTCCCACGTCGCTGGAAGATGGAGTCCAGTCGAGTCGGCCTGTTTCCGGTTCAATGGCTGCAGACGATGGACCGGACAAAAGACGATAGCTTAGCGCCCTCGTCTCCGCGTCCTGCGCCGCTAGCTGATAAACCAGCGGGAGATCTACATAGGCCTGGGTCGGCGGATTAGAAGTGATCACCGGCGGACTATTCGCCGGAACAACTCGCAACAGGAAGTTCTGATTGGCTTCACCGCCCGTGGCATCGACGGCTTGGATTAGAACATTGTGCGTACCAATACTGCCAGATCGCGGTTGCCAGACGACGAGTCCACTGTCGGCGTCCACCAACATTCCAGCTGGCCCATGGCGTAGAGAATACCTCACCTGGCCTTCGACGAATCCGGACGCTATGGCCTGGTAGCGAAAGGTCTCGCCCACATGGGCGACGACGCCGGTGGTGGAGTTGGAGTCGGCATTTGGTGTCGTCAAGAACCTCAAGCCACTCAAGGCCAACGTCGAACCTGGTGCAACAACAAAATCCACCTCGGAAATGATCTGCGCTTCACCCAACACGACACGTTCGTCCTCCGTGCTGTTCCAACCAGGAACCTGCTCTGCAACCACGGAATACTGTGCCGCAGGAAGTCCCGCCAGGACGTAGTTCCCATGGCGATCGGTCGACGCAAATGGCTCGTCGTCGGCAAGGCGGCGGTCGCCATCCAGGTCCGCAAAGACGCGCCAGTAAGAGATCGGCAAATCTTCTTCGCTGGTAACTCGCCCACGAATCTGGCTCAGTTCCTCGGCCAACAATGCAAAGTCGACATCCCGTTCTTCATTGGCACCCAGTAACACGCTCTTCGCATCCGTCGCTACGAATCCAGCAATGGAATCGATTCGCAGTTCGTATTCATCCGCCAACAACCGATCGATGGCATAGGCCCCGGATTCGTCGGTCATGCTCTGCGGCTCTGCAGGGTCAGCAAACTGATTTCCGTTTAGGTCCACGTAAACTAGCGCGCCCGACAACACCGGCTCATCAGGTTGTTTCAATCCATCTTGGTTGTCATCGACAAATACAGTTCCAACGATCTTCGAGCGTAGCGGGCTGGAGTATTCGACTTCGAAACGCTGCTGGTCGTAGCCGCCGCGACCATCCTCGACGCCAACCAGGAATGATTGCTTCTCAAAAGAGAGACCGGGAGTCAGTTGAGGCAGCAGGGCATTGTTGGAAGTACGAACTCCGTCGTTGCGGTAGGCGGAATGATCAAGAACGCTGTACGAATCGCCCCGTTCGTATCGAAAGTCGAGGACCAAATCTGGCTGATTGTCATAGATCCGAGTCATTCCCTCTCGTATTTGCTCGGGGGTGCGTGCGACATTCCAAATGCGAGTGTTGTCGATGGCGCCATTTGGATTGGAGAAGCCCGAGAAGCGCCCGACGTACCAGTTGTTCTCCGCATAGACGATCTGAACTGCCGTTGCTTGCTCCGCGACAAGTTCTCCGTCGATAAACAGTCGCAGAGTGTTCGTGGCGTCGTTGAAGGTCATCGCCAAGTGGTACCAGCGACCAATCTCAGGCGCGAAAGGAACATTGAGTTCCGCTACGCTGTCGCCGGTCCCATCAGAGACCACAGCCTGCAATTGCGATGAAATCAACGCCAACTGGTAGGACACTCGAATACGTCCAAAATCGGCGTCTCGTCCGGAACTGATCAAAATCTGTGTTTGAACGGTTGCGAATTGAAACCACGTCTCCGCGGTTACGCTCGGCGACTGGAGAGACTCGGACGGTGGCACGACCACCTTGTGAGAGAGGGACTGTTGCAGACTCAAGGCCGCGTCTGGTTTTGGCCAGGTCAATTCACCGGTGGTGGGATGCAGTGTGGCGTCTGCGGGTCCTTCCAGCAGTCGGTGCCGAATCGGGTGCCCATCTGGATCGTGCGCAGCAACTTGGTAGCGATACTCTTCATCGGCAAACAGCTTTTGTGGCGCAGTGGTGGTGATCAAGGGCTGCTGATTGCGGCGCGCTGGTTCCACTTCAATCGAAAACGACTGAGTGGCCACTCCCCCGTTCCCATCGTCGGCTTCCAAGACAATGTGGTGTTTGCCAATTTGTTCGGCGGATGGTGCCCACTGGATGCTGCCGTTGGCACTGTTGAGAATCATGCCGCCGGGCGATTGGACCAAAGTGTAGTTGACGAGGTCACCATCCGGATCCTCGGCGAGCGCGTCGTAGCGATAAATCTGTGTTGGGTCGAATCGATTGAAAATGATGGAGGCAGTGTCGTCGCCCCGATTGGTGACGAGCAAATCGAGTCGACCGTCATCGTCCGCATCTGCAACTCGCAATTTCGTCGGAGTATCGCCGACGGTGATTAACTGTGGTGAAGAGAATTGATATTCCCCACGACCGAAGAGGATCGCAACCTGTGAAGTGCTGGGCAAGCTGGTCGCCAGATCCAGATGGCCGTCCGCATTCCAATCCGCGGCCACGACAGAGTGCGTTGAGCTGGGCAAGCTGACGTAGACGGGCGTGCCAAAACCACCGTCACCGAGCCCAGGCAAAATCTGTATGCGGTTTGTCTCTGGCAGCGTTACGACCACGTCTTGATTGCCATCGTCGTCGATATCACCGACAAACAAATCCCGCGGACGATCACCCAGCGGTACTGGGACTGGATCTTGAAACGTCGTATCGCCATTGCCTTCCAGAACCCATAGTGCGTTCAGAGCATCATCGATCACGAGCAGGTCGACGAAGGCGTCTCCAGATACGTCCGCGGAAACGACATCGATGGGTCCAATGCCAACTGGGATGTCTGCCCGCTCGAAGTCGCTGTCGAAGGATCTGCGAAAAACACTCACGGAGCCGGCAGCCCGATTCGCCGTGATGAGTTCAACGCTACCTTCGTCGTTCAAATCGGCCGCGGTGATCGCGACCGGTCCGTCATCCGTCAACAGGTCAATCTGTCGGTCGAGCCCGCTAAGGGTGTTCCCCAGAAACCATTTGATGCGGCTATTGTCGGCGTTGACTACAAACAAATCATCGTGGCCATCCTGGTTCAGGTCCACGGTCACCGAATCGCTCAAGCCATCGCGGGCTCCGTACAAAGTGGTAAACACTGGAGCGCCGGTTCCCGTACCAACCACGATATCCAGCTTGGAGTCACCATCAAAATCGTCGATCGCTAGAGCTCCTCCGGCGTAAGAAAGATCGTAGCTGATGCGTTGTTCAAAGCTGCCATCACCTCGACCACGCAGAAAGTTGAGTTGATTGGTGCCATTGGAATCGGAGAAGAGAATATCAAGATGATCGTCCCCATCGAAATCCAGCACATGCAAGCCGACATAGTTCCTGCTGGTGCGTAGGCCTGGGTAATACTGCGGCAACGCGAACGATCCATCGCCATTGTTCAAATGGACGGACAGACCATAGGATTCGCCGGTGACTAGATCTGCGTAGCCATCCTCATTCAAGTCGCCAGCAGCCGTGAAATAAGGGGCCGTGTAGCTGGGATCGGCCAAGAAGTCGAACTCTTCTTGAGCGTCTTCAAACGTGCCATCCCCTCTGCCGAAGAACGTCAGCAGTTTGAAGGGCTGTCCCGGCTCTTGGTCCACCGTGGCTAGATCTTCAAAGCCATCGTTGTTGAAGTCCGCTGCGGCCAGCCCCGTGTTGAAACCATTGACATTGACGCCGATTCCTGTCACCGGCAAAGACGCACTCTTGATGAATGTGCCGGGATTGGCGGGATCGTACAGCAGCACTTCCACCGCGGTGCGAAAGGTGCGCGCGGCAATGTCCGTATATCCGTCTCCGTTGAAGTCTCCCGCTTGTGCGGCTCTCGGACCATCGGTGTCGGTACCAACAAAGCTGATCGTAAAAGTCCCATCACCATTGCCCAACCCGACCAAGTATCTGCGCGGCGGGCCACCTTGAACTCCGTTTGTTCCCGACCAAAAAACGTCTTGGTTTCCATCTTGATCGAAATCGGCGACAAAGCCTTGGAAGTACCCCTCGTTACCGATGCGCGGCGTCGCCAGCAGCGGCGGCTCGTATGTCCCATCGCCTCTACCCAACCAGGTTCTGGAATTGCCTTGGAATGTCGGTGACCACAGATCCACGTGACCGTCGTTGTTGAAGTCACCAGCCTGAAAGAAGCTGTTACTCGTATTTGGACCAAGCGGTTGAAAGGCAACTGTGTTGGCGGAAGCAAATTGACCTGGCCGATCGGCAAATACGATCTCCAGGTTTGAATAGTCACGCCCCGCCGTGCTGTTGGTGTTGCTGACAACGATGTCTAGCATTCCATCCGCGTTGTAGTCTCCCACCAACACATCTCGGCTAATCGATTCAGTATCCGTCAGAGAGTAGATGGATTCGTCTCGCGACCGAAACGAGAGTTCATAGCTGTCGAACGTCCCGTCGCCTCGATTGAGAAGTACCGCTGCCTTGGTGCCAACTTGTGCATTACGGACCGTCCCCAGGACCAAGTCCAAGTCGCCGTCTCGATCGATATCGACGGCTGCAAACTCTTCCGCTCGATTTCCTGGCTGCTGAGGCGCCACATCGGCGGCCACTTGAGCCACAAAATCTTCGCTGCCTTCGGCACCCACGTAGAGCGTCATTCCGCCGGTTCGTATTGTCGATCCATGTTGGGTTCCGACCAAAATGTCTGCCTGGCCATCCCCCGAGAAATCTGCGATTTCGACAAACGTCGGTTGGACTGAGGCTGCGTTTCCATTCGGAAATCGATGCACTCGAGCTACGAAGGACTCCGTAAACCCAAGGTTTCCGTCACCAAGAAAGACACGCAGATTTCGGTCCGTCATCGTCGCCAGCGCGATATCTTGGAGTCCATCTCCATTGACATCGGCGACGTCGTAGTTCACCCCCGGAAAAGAACTGTTGAACAAGAAACTGAACTCGAAGACTGTGGCGAACGGTTCGAAGCTGCCATCGCCAACACCCAACCGATACCCCAGACGCCGGTTGTCCGTCGAGCGACCAAGCAGATCGGGATTACCGTCTGAATTCAAGTCGAAGACTTTGAAATCTTGAAGCGGATCCGCGAGTGATTCTATCTCCGGCTCCAGGAAACCGCCTTGGCCATCACCACGCAACAGTACGGACGTGGAGGACGTCGCGTCCAATGTATAAACGTCCAAAATCCCGTCACCGTCAAAGTCTCGAACGCTGAGCGTTCGATAATTCGTATTGTCCGCGGCGTTCGGCATCTCCGTGACGATTTCCGGTGCCGCAAACGAGCCGTCACCAGCTCCGAATTGCACGGTCAAGAACTGCCGAAACGTACGGCTTGGCAGATCTTCTTGCGTGAACAGATTGGTTACCAGATCGAGATGCCCATCCCCGTTGAAGTCGCCTTGCCCAACCCCATCGATACGATTTCGGTCACTGGTCGTTTGATACGCTGGCAAGCCTAGGTCGACGTTGTAGCTACTGCGCAGGAAATCGCCTTGTGGCACGCGTTCTCCGACACTCAGATGCTGTGGCAATTCGTATCGGTCGCTGGAGCCGGCCGCTCGAATCAGTGACAGACTTTGCGTGCCTGGATTGATCGTCACCAGAGTGTTCGACACTGTGCCGATGTCCAACACTTCAATGCCGACCGGCTGCGAACCGGCTTGCACCGTCGATATTTCGAAGCCACTCGCCGCCGTGGCGTCCGTTGCAGGCGAAGAAACGAAGATCGGCGGGCGGTTTTGCAGCGATTCGAGCACCTGGATTGTAAATCGCTGCTCGACGTAAAGTCCGAACGGGTCTGTCGCTCGAATCGTCACCGAGTGCGAACCGACATCCGAGGCCGCGGTTGGCCAGCTGACTTCTCCGGACTCCACATCAATGCCGAGTTCTTCGGGTCCAACAACCACGGAATAGCTGAGCCGCTGATCGTCCGGGTCCAAAGCTTGCGCGCGATAGTGATACATGCTGCCTGCTTCAATGGAAGCAAGAGGATTCGACATGAAATGAGTTGGCGCGGCGTTCACGACTCCCAGCGTTTGTAATTCGTATTGAAACCGTTCCCCATCGTTGTTCAGGAAGCGAATTTCGCGAGACGTAACACTCTCGCCAGGCGCCAGAGGCTGGTCGAACCAACTGGTGAGATCAAAATAGGGTCGCCCATCCGGCAGGAATCCATCGGGATGCATGACGTGCGCATCTGGCTGGGATAGCCGGTCAATGGCAACAATGAGGTTGCCGGTGACGGTCAGTTCGCTCTCGTTGGTCACCGTTAGTTCAGTGATCAATTCGTTGTTCTGCCCAGACAACGTCGTCCGTCCGTAACTTGGCACGAAGCTACCCGTCAGGTCCACCAGCGCGGCGAAATCGATGTCGCCATAGGCGATCGTCGGTCGAGGTGGCGGTGCCACAGCGTTAGGCACGTGATCAGATGCAGGTACCAGTTCGAATCCGCGAACTACGACGCTAGAACCATCGTCCTGATCATTGTTGACCAGTCGAACCGTCGCCAGGATCTCGGTGTCGGCGGGAACGCTCGAAACATCCACCGTGACGGACAAGTCTCCTTCGAGTGGTCCGGTTGCAAAGGTAACTCCACTTGCCGCCACATGATCCAATCCTTCACTCCAGTTGAACGAAGCGTCTCTGCCCAGCAAGTACGGTGTGGCCAGCTGATTTCCATCTGTGTCCGTGATTTCAATCTCGAAGGCATCACGAATGCTACCGCTGCTGGCAGTGTCAAACTGAGGCGTCTGAAACAGCACTTGCACCGCTGATGGACTAGCTGGGATCGTCAACGAACGCGTAAGTTCCGTTGCAAAATCCGTTCCCTCGGCCAACTGTGGCGAGCAAGCAACAGCCGAATGCGTGCCGCTGCCGTTTCCCGATCCCGCATCGGTCGCGTTGGAGTTGAGATAGTTGATGACCAACAACGCGTCCAACGATGACACGTGCCCGTCGCACGAGACATCCACAAACGGCCCCACCGTTGCTGACTCGATCTGTTTCGGTAGTTGGCCCGAACGCGGATCACTCAGTTGGGACTGGTTGAGCTCATTGATGACGATCAAGGCATCGATCGGACTGACGATGCCTTGGTCACCATTGACGTCGAATGGTTGTTGCGGATTGTTCCAAACTGCCGCGGTGAGCATTTCGCGCCGCTCCAGCACTTCGAAAACACGAGCCCGCTTGAGCTGCCGCCGTTTGCCAAGAATTCTTGCTAGTCGTTTCTTCATCTCAATCCACACCTTGCGACGAACTGTGCAAGGCAACCTTGTCGTTTCGATGTCGGGAACCGGCTGCAGGTCCGCTTTTCCGGCAATTCGGAGCTCGCGAGCCGACTCATGGGGCGAGCACGATAAGGGAACGGAATGGGCCATCGAAACCGGACAAATTCCTCGGAATTCTCGATTCCGATGTCGGTTGGTCTAAAATGCGCTGGGCGAGCCAGGAAAGAGGTTGCACTTTGGACAATGCAGAGTTCGAAAAACTGCTAGCGCGGATCCGGTCGGGCGATGAAGAAGCTGCGAAGTACTGTGTCGAGTACTTCGAACCGGAAATTCGTCGTGTGGCCCGCGTTCGTTTACGCGACCCTCGCCTGCAAGCCATTGCGGATTCTGTCGACGTTTCCCAATCAGTCTTTGGCAAGTTCTTTCAGACTTACGGCAAAAACACGTCCGAGTTGCGTCATCCCAGCGAACTGCTCGCCTTGTTGGTCAAGATGACAAAAAACAAGGTGATTGACCTCGCCCGCAAGCACAAGCCAGTCTACCAGCCTGCGAAAGCAACACCCGCCATCGCGCGCGAGACGGCCCAGTTAGGCGACTTGGACGCTATCTTCGATGATCCCGGTCCCAGCAGCGTGATTGCATCCCGGGACTTGGCTGAACATATTCGCCGCAAAATGACTGCCGAAGAGTACGACATCATGGAGCGCAGGAACAGCGGCCAGGCGTGGGACCAAATCGCGTCCGAGCTCGATCGCTCCGCGGACGCCCTACGTAAACAACTGCAACGGGCACTGAATCGGTTACGGACAGAACTGAATCCTGAAAATCTTTGAACGTTGTTGTCCGTTATGTCTCCAGCATTCCGTTGAATTCCTGGCACACCATTCCAACGCTACGCAAAGCCGAGTCGTATGCAACGGGTTCTGGAACAATTCGCGCAACACAAATCCCAGCAAGGTTCGCTGCGTGAATTTGTGGCTGCCCATCCCAATCTGTCTCAGTCCGACAAGCTGTTGCTGATCGCCGAAGAACAGCGTCTCCAAGCTCGCGAGACATTTGCCGACTTCGAGACGTATGTGGATTGTCTACCGGAGCTGACCGTTGATTCCGAAACGTTGATGGAGGCGGTCTATTCCGAGATCCTGATCCGAGAAGAAAAGGGACTGGAGGTCGTCGAAGAGGACTACATCCGGCGATTCCCGAATCACTCGGATTCGATTCAACGGCAGTTCCAACTTCATCGAGCGCTCGAGAAGGCAGACGAATCACTCGCCACATCTGACCTCGCCAAACCGGCAAGTAAATCAGACGCCGAGTGGACAGGACTGCTCGAGCAATTGAAACAGGATCCAGCGCTGGAAGGCATTGAACTGGGCGACATCTGCGGACGTGGAGGCATGGGCCTGGTGATTCGAGGAGTCGACCAACAGTTGTCGCGCGAGGTCGCGGTGAAGACCATCGCAAATCGAGTCGCTGCTAACTCCTCGGAAGCCAAGCGAATGGCCCAAGAAGCCAAGGCCGTTGCCAAGTTGGACCACCCTGGGATCGTCAAAATCTACGACGTACGGCGCAGTCGTGACGGGCTTCCCATTTTGATCATGGAGTACGTGGCCGGAGGCAATCTAAGTAGGCTCTTGGCAGCCGGTCCTTTGACGCCAGAGCACGCCTGCTCTCTGATGCTAGAAATTGCGCGAGGAGTCGGAGCGGCGCACCGAAACGGCATTGTGCATCGAGACTTGAAGCCGGCCAACATTCTGTTGACCCAAAGCGGCCGGCCCAAAGTGGCCGACTTTGGCCTAGCGCGACAAGTTCGATTTGCTAAAGGCATGACCAATCAAACATCTTTCAGCACAACAGGCTCGCTGGTCGGGACACCTCGGTACATGTCTCCCGAACAGGCTCGAGAAGAAACGAAAGCGGTAACTTCCGCCTCGGACGTCTATGCGCTCGGCGTCATCTTTTATGAGATGCTCACCGGTCGCCCACCGTTTCAGGCAGCGACCGCGTGGGAGGTGGTGTCCGATATCTTGAACGAAGACGCGGCGCCCGTGCGGCAATTGAACCGCCGCGTGTCCCGCGACTTGGAGACCATCTGCCATAAGTGTCTACACAAGGATCCGCAACAGAGATACGCGGACAGCGACCAACTCGCGGACGAGCTGCAGCGCGTCGTTGACGGAAAGCCCATTCAAGCCAGACCGCTGGGCTTGGCAACTCGATTCGGCAAGTGGGCTGCGCGAAATCCAGCGACAGCTTGGCTATCTTTGAGTCTGTTGGTGCTGATGCTGTTGACGACCATTGGCTCGACGCTGGCCGCAATCGAATTGTCGACAGCCAACACCAGCATTCGCAATGAACAAGCGAACACCCGAGCCGCCCAACAACAGGCCACCAACGATCGCAATGCAGCCGTCCAAGCATTGAATGATCTGGTGACCGACCTTTACGACCAACTGTCGAAATCCCCGGAAGCAACCAAAGCGCAACGAGCGGTGGTTGAAGCCGCCTCAAACGGCTTGGATCAGGTCAGCCGCCTTGGCGATAACTTTGCGCTGAATCGGTCAACGATTGTGGCACGGCAGCGCGTGGGTGACTTGTTGATGATCGTTGGCGATTCGGAGGCAGCCGAAGCCGAATACCAAGCTGCCTTGGGCCTCGCACAGCAGCAAGCAGCGGCAGTGAAGGACGAAGAGGCAAACGCCGAACAACAGCTGCTCGCCCAAAGCGATCTGGCGCGTGCCAACGACATGTTGGCTCTGCACTTTCAGAAGCTGGGCGTCTATGAACAGGCGAAGATGTACCAAGACCAGAATCGGTCCATCAACTTGACGCTGGTAAAAGAGCATCCAGACAGGACCGAGTTGTTATCCAAGCTGCTAGTCAGCTACCAGCGAGAAATCGACTTCTTCTGGCAGCAGGGCCAGCATGAACGGGCTTTGGCGGTCTCCATGGAGGCCAAGCCTTATTTGGACAAGCGCATTCAAACCGCGGGCGAAGATCCGCTGGCCTACCGAGAGAAATCTTCTTTCTTTCAACGCTTGGGACGAGCTCAATTGCAGACCGGAGACTTGGCTGCGGCGACCGCTAGCTACGAAGAATCACTGGACGCCTTAGAGCGAGTAGCCGAGCTCGACCCTGACAACGAAGCCATTGAACAGGACATCGCCTTTACACAAAGACTGGCGGCCCGCACGTACTTGCAATCGGGCAAAGTCGATCAAGCGTTGCAAGTCATCAATACGGCTTTGGCGACTCTGCAGCGTTTGGCGGACCTCGACCCCGAAAACCTCGAAAGATCA
>JANQOL010000639.1 GCA_028289675.1 Pirellulaceae bacterium | reverse complement strand
GCGGAGTTCGCGGGCCACGGCGCCGAAAATTCGGGTGCCACGTGGGTTGTTGTCCTTGTCGATCAATACAATCGCATTGGAATCGAATCGCACGTAGCTGCCATCGTCCCGTCGCGTGGGAGCCTTGGCTCGCACGATCACTCCCCGGACTACCGACTTCTTCTTCACTTCGCTGCCGGGAATCACACTCTTGACGCTGCAAATAATCACATCGCCAATCTGAGCGAAGCGACGCTTGCTGCCACCCAACACCTTGATGCACATCACTTCCTTGGCGCCGGTGTTGTCTGCGACGGCAAGTCGGGTTTGCATCTGAATCATGATTGTGCCTTCAACAAATCAACTACTATTCTTGATCCCCGACAGAGCCGGGAGCTACATAATGATCGTTACGATTCGGTGGCTTCCGCGGCTTCGGATTCCACCTTGGCAGCTGCCCGCATCGCGGCGATGTCCACAGCCTGGCTCTTTGCCACCACTCGCACCAGTTCCCACCGTTTCGTCTTCGACTTTGGCGGGCACTCGATAATCTCAACTGTGTCACCTACCTGCGACTCGTCCGTCTCGTCATGGACGTGGCAGACCGTCTTCTTCCGGATAAACTTACCGTACTTCGGATGCTTGACCTTCCGAGCGATTTCCACTCGGCGGGACTTCTGCATCTTGTCGCTGGTGACTACACCAATTAGCTGTTTCTTAGGCATGTGCGATTGGCCTTCGGCTCTCAGCTTTTCGCTGCCGGCTCCGCGGCAGCAGCTTTCTGTCGTTCTGTTTGAATGGTCTTCACGCGAGCTACGAGGCGGCGATGCTTGCGCAATTCGCTCGGGGCATCCAGCCGATCCGTCTGGGCCTGGATGTGGAAACGGAAGAGGTTCTCCTTCGCTTCCTTCAGCGTGAGCTCCAATTGCTCATCGCTCATCTCTCGTAATTCGCTAGCTTTGGTCATGTGTCGTTGTCAGTTGCGAGGCGCTGGACGCCTGTTTTCGTTGTCTACCTTGCTGTAGCAACCAGCATCTGGCGGCTTGCTACTTTCTTCTCACCATTCGGACTTTCACCGGCATCTTGTGGGCCAGACGGGCAAAACAAATCTTTGCCGCATCCTCGCTCACGCCGGCAACCTCGTACAGGATCGTCCCTGGACGAACGGTAGCGGCCCAGTAGTCGGGCTCGCCTTTACCCTTACCCATACGCGTTTCCAAAGGAATCGAGGTAATCGACTTGTGAGGGAAAATGCGAATGTAGAGCTTGCCCTCGCCACGGACGTATTGCTGAGCGGCAATACGGCCCGCTTCGATCGTGGCAGCGCTAATCCAACCACCTTCCATCGCCTGCAAACCGAACTCGCCGAAGACGACTCGGTTGCCACGGGTCGCGTTACCTCTTATACGACCTCTTTGGCTTTTTCGGTGCTTGACCCTCTTCGGCATCAACGCCATCGGAATCGTCCTCGTACATACCTTGATTAACCCAAACCTGGACGCCAATGTGGCCCTGGGCCGTTTTGGCTTCCTCAAAACCGTAGTCGATCTTCGCTCGCAAGGTGCTGAGCGGGATCGATCCGGAAATCTGCTTTTCGCGACGGGCCATTTCGGCACCGCCCAGGCGGCCGGCCAATTGGATCTTGATTCCCTTGGCTCCGGCTTCCATCGTTTGCTCCATCGCTCGCTTCATCGTGCGACGGAAACTGGCTCGCTTGGCCAACTGCTCGGCAATGTCTTCGGCCACCAACTGCGCCTGCAGTTCCGGCCGCGTGACTTCCTCAATCTTGATATTGATGCGTCGACCGACCAGCGCCTGCAACTCATCCTGCAGCTGCTCGACTTCCTGGCCTTTGCGGCCAATGATCACGCCCGGTCGAGCCGCGTGCAGCACAACTTTCACCTCATCTCGGGTTCGCTCGATTTCCACCTTGGGAATGCCGGCAAACTTGTGCTTCTTGTGCACGAAGTCACGAATCTTCTGGTCTTCCACCAGCAACTCGGCAAACTCGCGCTTGGAGGCATACCAACGGCTCTTCCAGCCCAGCATGATGCCCGTGCGAAAACCGATTGGATTGACTTTTTGACCCATAAGTAAGCTTTCAGCTTTCAGCAATCAGCTTCAGCTCTCGGCCTCAGCAATGAAAGCTGACGGCGGATCGCTGAACACTAACAGCTTCTACTCGATCGAAACCTTGATGTGTGAAAATCGCTTTTTGATGATGTGTGCCATGCCGCGAGCACGGGGACGCACTCGCTTGAACATCGGCCCGCCGTCGACGCGGGCATCGACCACTCGCAGGCCACCCAGGTTGGGCGCCCGCTGGTCCTCGGCATTACCCATGGCGCTCTTGAGCACCTTCTCCAGCATCCTCGCTCCCCGCTGGGGCTGGAACCGCAGGATTGCCAACGCCTCGTCCACGCTCTTGCCGCGAATCAAATCGGCCACCGGACGCACCTTGGTGGCGCTGATGCGTGCATGTCGATGTACTGCTGTGTATGCCATGGTTTAGCTTTCAGCTTTCAGCACTCAGCTTTCAGTCAAAAGCCGCAGCAACAAGGCTGACGGCTGATCGCCGAGGGCTGACCGCAAACCTATTTCTTACCTTTGCCGCCGTGGCCTCGGAAATTTCTCGTGGGGGAAAACTCGCCCAGCTTGTGGCCAACCATATCCTCAGTCACAAACACTTTCTGATGAATCTTGCCGTTGTGCACCATAAAGGTATGGCCGACGAACTCAGGAACGATCGTGCAGGCACGCGCCCAAGTGGTGATCGGCTCTTTCCTACCGGCCTCGTTCTGCCTCTCGACCTTCAGGTAGAGCTTCGGATCGACGTAAGGCCCTTTTTTAACTGAGCGTGACATAATTAGCTTTCAGCTTTCAGCACCCAGCTTTCAGCTAGGCTACCAGCCAAAAAAGGCTGACAGCTAATCGCTGATCGCTGACCGCTCACTTACTTCTTAATCAACTTCAACTGACCGTAACGTTTCGTGCGTCGACGACGGACGATGGCTTTGTTCGAGGGTTTGCGACGCTTGCGAGTCGCGCCGCCTTTGGTCGGCTTGCCTTGCGGGGTAACC
>JANQOL010000628.1 GCA_028289675.1 Pirellulaceae bacterium | reverse complement strand
TCAGTGGGGATCGAAATACGCTCGGTACTTCGGCTCGCGGTACATCCTTGGAATGGCCGCCCGACGACCGGCAATTCCCGAGCCACACGCATGGTGGATCCGACCGTATGGAGTTGCGGCCGCCTGCTATCGGACGATAGCCATCGCGGGACTGATCGCTGCGGCGGCGGCCATCTTTCATGGAGCGGGTTTGGTCATTGCCGTAGCGGGCTGCGCAGTCTTTTGGGGATTGCCGATGCTGCGGATGATCCGACACTTGGCGGAGTTGTATCGAACCGGAATGCTGCTGCCGGGACGCCTGCTCGCGCGAGTCTCGTTGCTGGCGGGAGGGCTGGTGAGTGGTTTGTTCATTGTGCCCGCCGATTGGTCGCTGACCACGCCGGCCGTCGTACAGTACGATCCACCGGTGGTCTTGCGAGCGCCCGCTAATGGTTTTGTGGATTCGATCCATGTTCACGATGGTGCGGTAGTGGCTCGCGGAGAACCGATCATATCGTTGCGAAATGAGGAACTGGAGCTGACTTGGCTGGCCTTGCGCAAAGATTACCTGCTGGCGGACCAAGCTGTGCACATGGCGCGTTTCCGGCGAGATCTTCCCGCTCTGGCTGACGCTGAGACACACCGCCAGGGGTTAAGCGAGCAGTTGGCCGAATTGGAAGCGAAGAGAAACGACCTAGTGGTAGGAGCTCCCGCCGCAGGACGGCTGGCAGCGCGAAACATTGAGTTGCTGGCTGGTCAGTACGTGAAGGAAGGCCAAGAAATCGGCGCCATCGGGAACGAAGATCACAAGCGATTGAAGATGGCGATTCGTCAATACGATGCATCGCAAGTAGAGAGCTGGCGGCAGCTTCCTCTACGAATCTGCGTGCCCGGTCAAGCGAGTTTCTACGCGCAGCTGACTCGCCTGGACACGCGAGCTAGCGACTCCATCCCCGACCCGGCGCTCAGCAGCGTCAACGGTGGCAGCTTGGCTGTCGTCCACCAACCAAATGCCGAGCCCAAGTTGTGCGGGCCACGTGTCAACGGCTATCTAGCCTTGGACGTCGCCCAAAGCCGGCGTTTGCGAGTTGGCCAGAGAGTCAACGTCCGCTTGTCAACTCAACATCTTTCCATGGCCCAGTGGCTGTGGCGCTCATGGTTGGACTCGCCCGAAATTGCGTCCCGCTAGCGCGGTTATCTCATTAGCCACAGTGCGACAGAGAGCGTCCAGCTTAGGAACATTGAATTTGCTGGCTCGACGGCGCCGCTCTCCAGTCATTTCTTAACCCGAAGCGCGAGCGAGTGAACGAGTTACGTCGAAGCATCGACACACTCTCTCTCGCTCACGCTTTTTGAAGTTGCGCTTTTGGGAATGCGAAGCTGATTTCGTTCCAGCAATCAGTGACCCAAGCAAACTTATTCTCCTTGGGGAGAGTCGTGAGTAATCCGAACGGAGAGGGACCAATCTGGCCCTACCCGGACGAGGGCACCGACGCGTAGCGTTGGTCTTCGTCCGACCTTCCCGCA
>JANQOL010000604.1 GCA_028289675.1 Pirellulaceae bacterium | reverse complement strand
GCCGGCTTGGGGCCGATGCGTCCAGCACCAAGTACCGCTCTACCCAAGCTACCGACTACCGGAACGGTCGTGCCCGCTGGCGGCGTGGCTGCCGCTAGTGCCACCCAGGCCGGCAACCAGCCCACCGCACAGGGTCCAACGGTGTCGGCTCCAACAGTGCAGGGTCCGGTGACTCCCGGAGTCTTTTTCCCGGAACGAGACGCCACCCGCACGCAGCCCGCCAGCTCTCAAGTGGAATTGGCCGTTCCGTCGCCCATCGACGAAAACGCCGGTGGTGAAGAACTGTACCGTCGTGGTGTCGAGTTGCTAGGCCAGGGCCAGCGCGAAGCAGCCTATGAGCACTTTCTGAAGGCTTGGCAGTACAACAAAGAGATGGACATCACAATTCGCAATCAGCTGAAAGACAAGCTGAGCTCGATGCAAGCCGCGAATCTAGCCAACAATCCTCAGACGGCCAACAATTCTCCGTTGCGCCGCCTAAGCGACGAGGAACTGGCGGTTCGACAACGCATGATGAACGAGGTCGTTGGAGAGATTGCCGCGGCCGAGGCCAACCAAGAGCTGGAGCCGGAAATTGTCTCCGAGCGATTGCAGACGTTGCGTATCCGAGTCTCTCAAGCCAACTTGGACGGCAACGCTCGCAAGCAGATGCTGACATTGGTGGACCGGGCCATTACGGCACACCAAATCTACATGAATCAGAACCGGGCTGAGATTGACCAGAATTTGCGCAACCGCCAAATCACGGAGCAAATCGCCCTGGATCAAGAGCAACGCTTGAAGATCGACCAGCAAATCGCGTCGTTGGTAGAGACTTACAACGACATGATGGACAAGGGCGAATTCATGGAAGCGGAAACAGTGGCCAAGCAAGTTGGCACGCTGGATCGCAACTCGACCATCGCCCGGTTGTTGATCTCCAACGCCCGGAACGCTCGACGTATCGGTGAGTACGAAGAGATCCGACAAGCTCGCGAGGACTTGACGATCGACGCTTACAACGATGTGGATCGGGCCGCCTTGGGCGCCACCATGACGGACGCGGCTCCAATGGTCTTCGGAGACGTGGATCGCTGGGAAGCACTGACCAAGCGTCGTGTTCAACAAGTCCGAGAGTCAGAGCGTGGCCTGACTCCTGCCGAGCAAGCTATCTACGAAAAACTGAAGCAACCGGTGTTGGTGAACTTCAAAGAACGCCCACTGTCGGAAGTCATGAACGCCTTGTCGGATATGACAGGTGTGTTGATCCACGTCGACCAGGCCGGCTTGGCCATGGAAGGCTACACTTCGGACATACCGGTGACGCTCAGTCTACCGTCACAGATCTCGTTCCGTAGTGCTTTGAACTTGCTGCTGAACACTCAGAACCTGGACTATCAAGTCCGCAATGAAGTGTTGATGATTACTTCCGCCCGCAACACGGCGCAAGCGAATCGCCAAGTCACCTACAGCGTCAAGGACTTGGTCATCCCCATCCCGAACTTTGTTACCGACTACAACAGCGGCATGGCCGGCGCTCTGCGTCAAGCTTACGAGACGGTTGGTCGTGGATTGGTAGCTCGCACCGCTCCGGCCACCAACGGGCTGGGCAACAACGTGCAACTGGCTTCCGCCTCACTGGACCCCAACGCCGCCGTCTTAGGTCAGCTGAACAACGGTGCACTGGCTGGTGGCAACCTGCCGGCACAATTGGGTGGCGGATTCGGATTGGGTAGTGGCACCGGACCCGTGATGGGCAGCGGCATGAACGGCGGTGGTGCCATGTCCATGGGCTCTCCTGGGGCTATCGGTGGTGGAGCCGCCATGGCGGACTTTGACACTCTGATGAACTTGATTCAGCAGACGATCGATCCTGATTCTTGGTTGGCCGCCGGCGGTACAAGCAGCATTCTGCCCTATCCGTCCAACCTGTCACTGGTTGTCAGTGCACCTCAGACGACGCATGAAAAGATTACGGATCTGCTCGAGTCGCTGCGACGCTTGCAAGACTTGCAGGTGACGATCGAAGTTAAGTTCATCACCTTGAACGACAACTTCTTCGAACGCATCGGTGTCGACTTCGACTTGCGTATTGATGACAACGTTCGCGAACTGCCACTGGACGATCAGGGCCCGAGTGCCACTGTCGGCTTGAATGCCGCTTTCGATCCAGGTCAAGCGACCCTTCCCTTCACAGCCGACTTTGACATTGGCTTGGCACAAGACAGCTTTACCAGCGCCGTCCCCGCCTTTGGTGGCTTCGACGCGGCGACGGGAGCCAGCCTGGGCTTCGCCATTTTGAGCGACTTGGAGATGTTCTTCTTCATGAATGCCGCCCAGGGTGACCAACGAACGAACGTGCTGCAAGCTCCGCGGGTCACCATGTTCGACGGTCAATTCGCGTCGATCACCGACACGATCTCGCGACCCTTCGTAACCAGCTTGATTCCAGTGGTGGCTGACTTTGCCGTAGCTCAGCAGCCAGTCATTGTGATCTTGAACGAAGGTACCGTGCTGAATGTGCAAGCAACCGTATCGCCGGACAAACGCTTTGTACGCCTGACGTTGAACCCATCGTTCTCGCAGATCGATCGAGTTGACACCTTTACCTTCGAAGGCTCACAAACGACGCGTACCAATTCGACGCGTGACGGCAACGACATCCTCGATCCGGATGGCAACATCACTGGGTCGACCGACGATCAGGAAGTCATCACGCAAGGTACCACGGTTCAGCAACCTAGCTTTGCCGTCACCAGCGTGTCGACCACGGTTAGTGTTCCTGACGGCGGCACGATCCTGCTAGGTGGTATTAAGCGGATGCGAGAAGGTCGGATTGAACGGGGTGTGCCCATCTTGAGCAAGATCCCTTACGTCAACCGCTTGTTCAAGAACACCGCGATTGGTCGTGAAACCAGCACGTTGATGATGACGGTCACGCCGCGAATCATCATCCAAGAAGAGGAAGAGGCTGGATTGCTGGCTCCGTAAAGCGTCCCATCCTTTCTCCGACAAGACCAACAGGCTCGTGAGGTTCACCACCCCACGAGCCTGTTTTCATGCGCTGGCGGAACCGGTGGATCTTCGCTGCGTTTTCTCAGTGTCAGCCGTGGCTACTCTTCCAACTCCGGACGTGGGCGAGAGCGGGTGTGCCGCAGCGTACTCCCACGACGCAGCGCGTGCCGGCCAAACTGCTTCCGAACCTCATCGGTGGCTTTGTCCAAGGCCGGGCGAATCGGTTGTCCAGCTTCGTCGAACAATTGCAATTGCCGCGGGCGATGGCGTTGGATATTGGAAACTCCGACGCCCAGCAGACGGATGTCCAGCGGCCGCTCGGGTAGCGAGGTTCGAAGCAACTTGGACGCGACTTGCCAGATCTCGTCCGTCGACTGGCTGGCGTGGTCCAGACTGCTCGAACGAGTAATGGTATGGAAGTCGCTGTAGCGCACTTTGAGATTCACCGTCTTACCCATCAGTTGCCGAGAACGCAGACGACCGGCCACCTGCTCGGTCAGTTCCAGCACCCAGGCCAGCAAGATTTCTAGGTCTTGAATGTCTTGCGCGAATGTCGTCTCGTGCGAGATGGACTTGGCCCGCCGCTCGGCGACCACGCGTCGGTCGTCACGGCCATGTGACAAGTTCCAGAAGTGCTCTCCCGTAGGGCCAAACAATTGTCTGGCCTGTGCCGACGACAACCGCCGCAAGTCACCGAAGGTCGAGATGCCCAAGCGTTCTAATTTACGCTGAGTCACGCGTCCGACGCCCCACATGCGCGACACCGACAAGGGATCCAAGGTCGCGTGGAGCGTGTCCGGTGAAATCACGGTAAACCCGTCGGGTTTTTCGAGATCGCTGGCCAGCTTGGCCAAGAACTTGTTGGGCGCTACGCCCACCGAAGCTACCAAGTGCAGCTGGCTACGGATTTGTTGCTTGATGCGACGCCCGATGGACTCCGCGGATCCGAACAAGGACTCGCACCCAGTTACATCGAGAAATGCCTCGTCCAATGAAAGTGGTTCTACGTCGGGTGTAAACTGATAGAAGATCGCGCGGATCTGCTTGGAGATGTCGACATACAGTTCCATGCGAGGGCGGACGATGGTCAACTCGGGACACTGTCGCAGCGCCCGAGCGACCGGCATGGCGCTGTGCACTCCAAACTTGCGAGCTTCGTAGTTGGCCGCCGACACGACACCTCTCCCGGTCGGCGAACCTCCGACCACCAAGGGGCGACCCACCAGTTCTGGGCGTTCGCGCTCTTCGACGGACGCGTAAAACGCGTCCATGTCAACATGCAGAATCATGCAACATCCGGGCTAGGACCAGGCACACAGTGATTCAATTTGCGCAGCGGACTGATCTCGTAGCCATCCGTCCAACTGTGCTTGCTCTTTCAGCTGCTGGCCGCGGACGGTGGGAACAACGATGAACTGGCAATCCACTTCAGAAAGTGCTGTCATGTCACCCCACAGTTTTTCGAATTGGGAGACTGGAAAGACGTCCTCCTGACCGTTGCCCCAGCGTTTCTTGACATCCTTCAGCGTCACGTAGGTGGGCATTCTCCGGCCCAGGCTGCGAATCGCTTCGTCCACGACATCGGCTTGATCCAGAATGCCTCGCGACAACCCAAAGACCTCCAACAAACGGTCGATGTCGATCCAAGTGGTCATCGAATTGTAGTACGACAGTTTGAATTCTTCCCGTTCGTCAGGCATTGCCAAGCCTTCCACTAGTCGTGGCCGCCCGTCGACGCGTGCCAGCCCTCCACCGCGATCCTCCAGCCGTCGCGTAATCACTTCAAATGACAGGCATGCTCCGCTGGTCATGTGCAGGGCCAGCACGCCCGGGTCGATCGATGCGCCGAGCGTATCAATGTTGTGTAGCATCAAGTACCTCAACGAAGGTTGCTCGGAGAGCAGGTCACTGAGCACACCGTTGCGTAGCAGATTGGGCACTTCGTACCAATGGCCGACTGGATGCATACACTGCATCGGCAGATTGTCCACGTAGTCGGCCGCTTCGCCTGCCGCTTCGGCCCAGTGCAGCAGTGCTGCCCGAGCGCTCTGCCGCATCTTTTCTTGTTGTTCGTCCAGCAACTGCTGCTGCATTTCCTCCCAGGCAAATCGCAAATCCCGCGCGGTGGGGATCATTCTCAGTCCGACGCTCTTGCCTCGTGAGACCACTTTGCGTCCCGCATAATCCAAGCGATCCAAGTAACCGCGAATGGGGCCGTCGGTCATGTAGCCGGTGGAGACAATGTGTGTCGGATACTGTCCCCAGCGCTGGCCAACTTGGCGACTCTTGGCCAAGTGCGTTTCGAGGAACGTCCGGTGCTTCCCGCCCATCTTGCAGAACGGATGCAACGCCTTGACGACCCCGGCGCCTTGTGTCCAGCGGCTGCCAACGCCCGCGGCCAACGTCAGCACGGCCACTTCACCCGCGGCGATCGCTTTCTCGGCAGCTTGCCCCAGCGACGCCGGAATGGCTTGCCGCGCGTCCAGGATGTCTTCAGCGTAGACGTCCTCGATGCGCGCATTGGCCGGCAGTCGATTCTGCGGCAGCCCGAGTCGGCCGGATAGAATGTCTTCGCGCAGCTGATTGTGCGCGATAAGATCGAATCCATTCTCTTCCAACAGCTGAGCCAGAGAGGTGGAGTTTTCAGCTTCTGTGTGCGCCTCAGGCAAGATCCGATCCAACAAGCGGTGCGCTAGGCCTGGATCCGCAGCCGCTGTCGTCCCGCGGCACAACCCGCTCACGCGCTGCAATTCGGATTGCTGAGTTGAGCTTAAACCTTGCATGTCGCGGCGCAGCAACTCCGGCACTATCAGTTCGTAGTAGCCGCGCGGCATCGCGCCATCACTGACTAGTTCAGCACGGGTGCCCGAGTCATTGATCTCAAAATCGTAGACCACCGGATCCATGGCGAAGGGCAAACTGTGCTCCAAATCGCGTTTGGTAGCCAACATCGTGTCCGCCAGCCAATCGGAGGCCTCGCCTTTGACGGCGGGATCGAAAATGAAACCCATGCCGCCACCGGCCATGCCGCCCAGCATCCAGAATCCCCAGAATTGATCGCCATACTTGGCTTGGCACTGCTCGACCAATGACTCGGTGTAGCGGTTGGAACACCACGGGATGATGCGCTGCAGAGGTTCGGCAAAGTTCCGACCGGTGAGCTTGCCGACCTCGCGTAGATCGCCGGCCTGTAAAGCGGAAGCGATTTCATCGAGAATCGCCATCGCTTCTTGTCTGGCTTCCCATTCTTGGCCGCTGCGCAGCAGGTACTTCTCGGTGACCATTTCCAAAATTGGCCCGACGTTCTGCGCCATGCCCCCATGCACCAGGATGAGCGATTCCTGCAGCTGGGTTCGAGTCTCATGGGAGATCTCTTCTTTAGAAAACACATGGTGCCGAGGCAGTAGTCGGCCGCGGCTGATGCCGTGTTCGGGATCCCCGGGTTCCGCTGGGCTACCGCTAATCAGTTTGATTCCCGGCCAGACTCCACCCGAATCCTGCCAACCTCCTCCCGAGCCGCCGAGCCATTCACCCAAGATGGCCCGCGCCGCCACGATCCGCCGATCTTCCTCGCTGAGGGTGCCCGTCAACCTCGAAACTTGATGGCTGGCGCGCATGCACACTGAAATCAGCGAGCCCAACAAATTGGTCGACACTGCCAAACGCGATCCTTTGGGAATGTCGTTGACGCGGCTGACAATCTCCAGCCCCTTGCCAGGCCCGACTAGTTTGTTCAGCACCGATTCAATTCCTTCGTCGCAGCCTTCCATGCCGGGCGGAATCAGGCCGGAAGCGATGACGGCGGCCTTGAGCAGCCCCAGGTAGTCCCGGGCAAAGTCGTAGACTTCGCCCAGCGAGCGAATGTCCGCGGAAGCGTCCAAGTCGATGCTAACCAAACGCAGCACCGGTTCGTCGATGACTCGCAACACGGCTTCGATCGGCGGTTCGGGCTGAGCATGCTTGCCGCGCACTGCCAAATCGACTGACGCGTTGATGACACGCGCGCCTTCCGGAAAATCCATGCCCAGAAAGAAAATGTCACTCCAACCGCTATGGGAAAAGTCCATGCGAACGCTGGTGCGTTCCCGCAATAATGGAAAACAACCGTGGTCGTCGACTTGCAACAATTCGGGGCGAATGCGCAACGGCAGATCCGCGGGATGCCCGGTGCGAAACATCCACTGATTGCCTTTGACCGTCCGCACGCTTTTTCGAACTTGATCAGCCAGTGTTTGGAACGCCAGGCTGTGATAAGCGGCCGCCAGTCCACTGGACAGCGTGATACTTGGACCGCTCAATTCTTGCTCGACAAGTAGATCGCGTATCGCCTCCTGAAATCTGCGGTTCAGTAATCCTTCGTAGGCCGTAAACGGGATGACACCGCATTCGCGGCCTGCCAGTTCGCGAGGCAGATGAAAACGGTGAATCGCGTATAGAAAGAAAAGCGCTCGTACCCGGTGATAGAGATTGTCGCTATGCCTGCGAAACTGATCCAACTGACCGCACATGGTCAGCAGTTCCTCGCGCGACAGGTTTTGACAGACAGCGTCCAACGACGTGTTTCGCGCCAGGGGATCGTTCGAAGTGATGACTTCGACGAGATCCGCGGTGGCCATGGAAGAAGATTTGGACATGAAGGGCGCATCCTGGACGAGAATCGCGTGTCTACTGCTTGGCCACCAACTCGACAAGTTCGGTGAGTACGTTGTCTCGGTCGTCACCCGACAAAGCGATCGCCAATTGGGCGAGTAACAAGCCGTACTTCTCGCCGATGTTGTAGCGCTCACCATCCAACTGAGACGCCAGGTATCGTTGCGATTGCGCCAGTTCATGGAGCGACTGCGATAGATTGGCTGTCTGCCCGTCTTCCAAACCAGCTACGGCCTGTTCCAGCAGATCAAAGATGCCAGGGGTCAAAACGTGCATGCCGAACAGGCACAAATAGTGTCCCGCCCGTTGGCCGGCGACGATCAACTGTTGTTCAGCGACTGTTGGCGTCGGTTTTTCCAAAACGGTATGCACTTCGTAGATACCCGGTTGGCGAGCCAGCGGAGCGCCTCCGATCGCACCAAAAAAGGCTAGCTTGTTCTCGCGAGTGGGCTGAATGGCCGACACCGAACACTGCTCGCGCTGCGCCACTTCGATCAACTGAGTAGCGCACGACTTGCAGTTCCGGGTGACATACAAGTGATCACTGACCAAGTGCAAAAAGCTCTGGTCGCCCGCAAACTCGCGAGCTCGCAACAAGGCGTCGCCGTACCCGCGGGGATCGTGCTGTTCAAAGAACGCAATGCGATCGCCGTGAACGCTCGCCGCCTGCCGGTACCGCTCCGCTTGCCCTGGGGAGACCACCAGCGCTACGTCGTCGATGCCCGCACTGGACACTTCATCCAGTAACAGGGCCAACGCTGTGCGAACATTGCCGGCTCGGTCAACCACCGTTTGCAATGGCAAGGCCGTTTGATCTTGGCCGGCAGCGGTAATGATAGCTTTGGTAACTTGCATAGACGCGAGATTTTACTTTGAGGACGACGAGGTTCCGAGATCGCCGGGGCCGGCCCAAACTACGGCGAGGTTTTCAGACCGGTTCTCATCCAGCTGATGACGACCGTGACTTCATTGTGCAATCACTTTGAAAACGCTGGCACTTTGAAAACGCCGCTCAACACTTTGAAAACGCCCCATTCTGATCCATGTGGCGAACTTTTGCGAGAAAAATCAGGCCGCCAGGCGGCCTCCAATCGTTGGCCTGCCATGGCATAGAGCAGTTATACAACGGATTCTGGTTGTCGTGAAAACCGCAACGTGCTCATAATAGCGGTCCACTCAGCGGATAGCAGGCGCACTACGTGCCAACGCATGCGGGACGACCGCCTGCGAACGACGGTGTCCGTTGGGAAAACGACTAACAATGGAGAGTTGCTGGAGCAGGCAGCATGGACGCAGTGCTCACTGAGAGCCCCTTCTTTGATTTTGGCGAGGATCCGTTGTATCCGTTTGCGCGGACCGGTCTCCGCCATATTGACGGAGACAGTCCGGAAACTCTGCGAGCTCAGGTGCGACAGTTTGCGCCCAAGGAACCGGGCGTGTATGGCATGCTCGATGTCCAGGGTCGTGTGATCTATGTGGGCAAATCCAAGTTGCTTCGCAATCGCCTGCTAAGCTATTTTCTGCCCAACAACGAAGAAGACAAAGCGGGACGAATTGTCCAGTCGAGCGTGTCCATCGTTTGGGAAACGCAGCCCAGCGAGTTTGCCGCGCTGGTGCGCGAACAAGCCTTGATTCGTCAGTTTCAACCGCGCTTCAATGTCCAGGGAATTCCACGTCGCCAGCAGCCGGTGTTCGTGTGTTTGGGGCGCCAACCGGCCGAACAATTCTACACCGCACGACAACACGAACACCGCGCTCTGACATCGATCGGACCCTTGTTCGGCGCATCGCGCGCTGGCCGAGCTGTGGAAGTTCTCAACCGTGTCTACAAACTCAGAGATTGCAGTAGCAAGCAGCCGTGCAGCTTTACCGACCAGCTACAGTTATTCGACATCGATATGCGGCCCGGTTGCATTCGCTTGGAAATCCAATCCTGCTTGGGACCCTGCATTTCTGGCTGCTCCCGCAAAGACTACCAATATCAGGTCGATCTGGCGGGTCAGTTCTTGGACGGATCGGATGATCGGCCCGTGCACGTTCTGCAGACACAGATGGAGCAAGCGGCCAAGAACCTACATTTTGAACAGGCCATGGTGCTGCGAGATGACCTGCAGGCGGTCACTTGGCTGCATCGCCGCGCCCAAGATCTGTCCACCGCACGCGAGCACTATACGTTCGTCTATCCGGTTGCCGGAATCGCTCCCGCACGACCGCAGGCGGCGAGCCAAGATGTGTGGTACCTGATCCGCCACGGCATCATCGAGGGCGCTATGGCCGCCCCACGCAATATCACGGAAAAGCGGCGGGCGACGGCGCAGGTCCGTCGCTGGCTAAAGCAAGACCAGTTGATCGGTGCCAGCTTTGCACCTCGACCAGAAACGCTGGCATTGGTGTCCAGTTGGTTCCGCAAACATCGCGCTGAACTCAAGCAGACCTTCTTACCCAAGATCACGCGCGCCACCAAAACCACCGGTGCGCCCAAAAGCACCTCCTCTGTGAGCTCGCGCCGTCGCCGGACGTCGGCAGCCTCGCCGTTGCCGGCCGTTAAAGTCTAGCCAGACTGCCTAGTGCGTCCTCAGCCGAACTGGCAGGTGCTTCCGTGAAAAGACCGATGCGGGTCTGCCCAGTCGACTGCCGATCATAAGTGCATGCTCCGTTGAGCTGGATTGGCGCTATCGAACCGCAACCACCGCGCGATTTTTGCCGCCAGAATTGCCCAGAAATTCATGGACGCAGCCTACGAGCGGCGCAAGGTGCGCCGGTTTAACTGCTTCACAGCACACTGGAAGGACGACCCGCATGCATGGTGGACGGGGCTATCGAGGATGGATGGCAGCCACGACCGTGGCAATTACCCTTTCCCTGGTTTTTCTGGTCGTGGAAAAGCATGGTCGGAATCCGGTCCGCAGGTTCTTCCACAGCGCTAGCAAATACAATCCAGCGACGACAACAGACAGCCCCGGCATTTTGCTCACGGTTAATCCGGGGCTGGCTGGTATCGAGCAGTATCCGCGGACCGATCGAGCGACCATTACGCGCAGCGCCGAACCGCAGGCCGAACCGACGTCCGGATTGCTGAGAAGGCCGCCCGAACCGGCCGCCAACGT
Organism: Pirellulaceae bacterium; assembly: GCA_028289675.1. GTDB lineage: Bacteria > Planctomycetota > Planctomycetia > Pirellulales > Pirellulaceae > Aureliella. The sequence continues at coordinate 27,251 of JANQOL010000604.1, read as the reverse complement.
GGTGCTACAAGCGCCCGTGGCTTTTGAGCTGAGCGAACTGCCGCTGACCTCGAGCCGGTCCGGAATTCAGTATCTCATGGACGCGATGGACGAAGCTTTTGAGCGGCCATTGCACGTCGTCAGCGCTCACCGTCCGGAGCGCGACGTGCCATCATTTCCCATCCAAGGAAACCGATTGGCAGCGTTGCCATCACCGGCGAGCATGGCGGCCAAAATGCCCGAACCCGCCGCATTGATCGAAGAACTGGCTCAGTTGCATCAATTTGTCAGCCACCCCGGCGGCGCGGCGACCGAACCTAAGTACGTGGCCACACTTTCGAGGACCAGCATTAGTCCGACCGAAGCCGACCATATCCAGCAATGGATCGCACAGACTCAGGCATTATTGACGCAAATCGTCATCCAGCACGGATTGGAACATCCAGCTAGCTCCCGCGAGCTGGAGCAACTGGCTGAACAGGCAGCGATCGGTCCGCGTATCAGCGAATCGTTGTCCGACTACACTTTGGCAGCACGCGTGAATCGAGCCGCGTACGCGCTGCAGCGCCGCGTGGTCGTCTGGCAGGCCATCCAAGACAGTCTGGACAGTACGTCCATCGGCCTTTCGGCGCCAAGAAATCCTGAACTGGCCCGCCAAGAACTGTTGGGTGCCATCGCGCGGGTCGAGGCCCGCCTGACCGGCACTGGGGCCGCACAAAATTGGCGCGAGTACTTGTTGTTGGCTGAACTGTCGACTTGGGCGAACTCTTCCCAGGATATCTGGAGTGCCGGCAACGAGGTGGCGTTGCGTGTCCTGTCGCGACTGCACTGGCAACGCTTGAGCGACGCACAGCAAGCCTTCTTGGCCCAACCCGAATTCGAGAACTTGGCAGCTCACCTGATCGCCTGGGGACGCGACCCGGTCGACTACCGCACGTTGCTGACCGAATTGGAGCAACTGGAAGAAGATCCCATCAGCCGGATACGCACCAAACTGGCCGGCGCGGTGCAAGTCTTGCGGCTGTCCGACCAACAAGACCAACAGCGGGTGGCGACCGAAATCAACAACCACTATCGCAACGCCAATGTGCGTCTCAGTGTGGCAGATGATCTCATTCAACGTTTTCTGCCAAACGGAGAATACGAAGTTCGGCCGGTCAGGCAACGCATCCTGGGAGCCGACACGCGAGGCGACAGTTCCGTACAAACCAATCTGAATGTCCAGCTGCTACCTGATCCAAACGGCTGGCATATCGCCTTGGGTGTATCCGGTGATATGACTAGCAACACGTCGTCCAGCAAGGGACCGGCGGTGTTTCACAATACGTCCACCGCGCAGATTAGCAGTGTTCGCTATCTGCGGCTGGACCCGATGGGCTATCAGATCAGTAGCCAGCCGACCAATGTCGTGTCTCAGGATTACTTGAGAAAGATGAGCACGGACTTCGATGGCTTGCCGATCATCGGCGACTTTGTGCGGCTGTTGGTCCGAGAACAATTTGATCAAAAGCGTGGGCTGGCGCAGCGGATTACCCGGCGATTGATTGCCCAAGAGACGGACGCCGAGCTCGATCGCCGTATTGGTGAAGGCTTGGCGCAAGCGGAACGCGAGTTGGAGCAACGCCTGGTCGGTCCCCTGGAGGCACTCAGCTTGAATCCGATGGTCGTGTCGATGAACACGACGCCGCAGCGGCTGACCATCCGTTATCGCGTTGCCAACGAAGCCCAGATGGCCGCGCACACGCCTCGTCCTCGCGCACCCAGCGACGCCAAACTGAGTATGCAGATCCATCAGTCGGCCATCAACAACGCCATTGCTCAGGTCGGTCTCAGCGGACGCGACTGGACGTTACCGGAGTTGTACGAACGGCTGGGCCAGGTATTTCAACAATCGGAATGGCAGCTGCCCGATGACGTGCCCACGGATATCATCATCCGCTTTGCTGACAGCCGACCAGCGACGGTGGAACTGAAAGACGGAAAGTTGCGGCTAACGTTGCGGATTGCCAAGTTGACGCGCCCCGGACAGCTGCACATTGAACGCTTCTTGGTCAGTTCCAGCTACGTGCCTGTGGCCGAAGGACTTAGCGCCGAGTTGATTCGTGATGGTGTCGTGGAAATCGTCAGCCACCGTGACCGTTTGGCACTGCGGTTGATTTTTGCCAAGGTATTCGTGTCGCGCCCACAGATTCCTTTAATCAGCAAGGCCTGGATCGAGGACCAACGGTCCGACGGACTGGCCGTCTCGCAGCTGGCACTGAACGACGGCTGGCTGGCGGTAGCGATCTCGCACGAAGATTCGCCGCGAGCCGCCGAAGTGGCCGCCAAAGCGAGGATTTTGAAGCAGCGTTAGAGGTTGCTGTAAGAAAACGAGGGAAGCGACAGCATGCTAGCCGTCTTGGAATTCTTCGATTACGTCATCATCGCCATCATTGTCTCCGCCTTCGGTGCGAGCGCCGCGGCCGTCTTCAGCGCTCAAGACAAAGCGCGTATCGCCCGCTTGGACGCCAAAGTGGACCTGTTGCTCAAGCATGCTGGAATCGAATTCGATCCTCAATCCACCTTGCCCGAAGACGTGCGGCAAGCACTGGGACAGGATGACGAAGGGTAAGTTCCGCCGCCCGCTAGTGACTGGTGCGAGTGGCAAGTGCCCTTGGCCTGTTCTACCAACAATGGCGACTGTTCGTCACGTCGCCCACAGGACCATCTAGAAGTCGGTGCGCTCTAACGCCACGACAACTCTCGAACACTGGTCTCGGTCCGAAATGTCAGGCAGAGCAACAAGCGTGCACCACTGGGAGTAAGCGCAATGCCAGTTAGCGGGCGTTCCACCCGAAAATGGTCGCTCAGACCATCGGCGCGCATCAGGTAGATCGTCTGGTCTGCGTCCACCATCATCCACACTGGCAAACCGCTGGCGGGATCAATGGCGGCACACAATCTCGGCGCAGGAACTCCGTCCGGTTGTAGACCGATCCGAAAATGCCACTGTGGAGCCAAGTCCTTATCCAGCATGAATAGAGCTGGCTCGTCGCGCGCCAACCATCCGCGCGCCAAGATCCATTCGCTGTCTAGATGCTGAATCGTGTGCCATGGAGCACCGGCGGGCTGAAAAGTCAACCGCTCCGCCGCTTGCTCGGATGCGGCAGCCGGTGCAGGGAGTGCATGCGACGCGGATCGCCCCAACAGCGGCAAACTTCGCTGCGCCGAGTCTTGAGACAAATGGATCGGCTGAACGGATCGGTCTGACAACACAACGCGGCCGGCAACCGTTTGTTGATCGCCCTGGCTAGCCAGCAGGGCCACCGGATCCGCCGGACAACGACCACTCAATTGTTCGTGATTGCCAGGATCTAGTAGGATCGTCTTTCGACGATCCGTGATGACGGCGAGACGCGATTCATGCGCGCCAGCCAACGTCATCCATTTCAAATCCAACGGCAACTCTCCGCCCAGCGAAACGATGCGGTTCTGCCGCGAACTGGTGGAGAAAATCTCGATTTGGGAACGGTCAGGCTGAAGCAAGACGACGTAATCCGATGTGGGCGACGTGACGATACGACTACCCACATCTGGCCGCCAAGGAGGTTCAAATTGCGGTTCTGATCCGACTTGGCGGGCCGGATCTCGAGAGCGGCTCAACCGCCCAGACTCATGCAGCAACCACAGCGAGTGCTCGGCATCTTGAGTGGTCGCGGCGACTGGGGCGTGCGAGAACGAATCCAGTTCCTTGATCTCAGCGATCAATGGGGCATAGGCTGGTAGATCCAATTTTTCGGCTGAATCGCGCCGAGCCTCTACCGCTTGGGCCAGCTGTTTTTCGGCCCGATACCGCAATTGCAACTGGTCGGATTCCCGGATCAACTGGGCCGCCAAATCGTCGCCTTGGGCGACACGCGTCAGCAACTTCGGCAATACCTGGCTGAGCACTGGATTGGTACGGGACTCTCGCAGCTGAACTCGATTGTTGGAATCGAGCACGACCAACGTAGGAGCTTCATGGACGCCGAATAAATCGCGGCCCAAAGCGTCTCGATCGATGGCCAACGATCCTGGCAAATTCCAATTCGTTGCCAGGTCGTCAAACGTTAAATTCGCCGGCGGTTGTGGTTCTGCCCAGACGCATACGAATTCAACACGCTCGTCCATACCCGCTGCATGAATCGTTTTTGCCGCGGCTGTCAGTTGTTCGGCGGCAACTTGACAAGCCGGGTGATCCGCCAACCACATCAACACCGTGCAGCGCTGGCTCGCGTGCCTGCTGCTCGAGTTGTAGACCTCTTGACCATCCACGCCTGTCAAACGAAAAGCCGGCACGCGCTCACCAACGCCTTGGGTGTTGACGGGTACCGGCGGCAACACGAAGTGGTTGACCAACAACTCGTCCGGCGAGGGCCGAACTTCATAAGCGCCCCACTCAACAGCCTCGTTCGTTCGCACGTCACGCAGCTCGATGGAAAGTTGAACATCGTAAATACTCTGATCGGAGCGAAACTGTGCGGGCAAATCGACCAGCGGCAGTGTAATCCGTCGCAACAGCATGGTGGCCTGGTCGATGACCAGGCGCGTCTCCAGCAGCTCGCGAGGACCGCGTTGATGGATGGAGATGACATGGCAAGCGCGACCATCGATCGATGTCGGCTGCCTGAAAGTCAACTGGGCGGCGTCATTGACCAAGCCCTCGAACGGTGTTTCGCTGATGAGCAAATCCAGCTGCGGAGGAAAACCCGCCAAGCCGGCCGCCAGTTGTTGCGCGACGACGGGATCGGCCAGGAGCCAAGAAAAGTCCAAGCTCTCGGGGACAGCGCGGCTGAGAACCTGCGCTCCCGTGCTCGAATTGTTCGAGTTCAGTCGTAGTCGCCAACGCCCTGCGGAAGGTCCAGCCTGGATACCGTAAACTCGGAGTCCTAAACGGCCATCCCGGTGCCAGGCCACCGACAGCGGTGCCCGATCGACCTGAGGCTTTCCATCCATGCGGTAGCGCAGAACAACTTGCGCTTTGTCTTGGTAGCTGTTCAAACGCCGGTAAGTGGCCAAACATTCGTCGATGGTGGCTCGTGGCGAAACGCGGGCACTAACCAAACGACTGCCACTTGGCGAATCGTCTCGTTCGGCATGCATCATCTCGGAACTGCGGTCGCAGCCCAGCCACGCGCCGATGGCCAACAGGCAGACGAAGCGCACTAGTCGCACAAGCAGTGGCCAGCGCAACCAGTTGGTGGCCGCTTTTCCAGTTGTCGATCGGCAGCAACACTTGTCCAACACGTGCATATCCAGTGTGTCCTCCCAGCCTGCTCATTCCCGAGGGACTGGCGGTTCTTAGTCCAGGACAGTCCACAACTGTCCAGTTCTTATTCCGACGAGCCGCCAGCCAATTCTGTTGGTTTGGCCCAGGGTGGCTCATCAATTGGCCAGTGTTCGCATAAGATGCGTAGTTACGCATTTGTGCGTTCAAAAACCCAGCAAGTCCGTACCAGATTGCCAGCACAGTAGCAATGTGAACTGCGCCTCGGCTCTTGCTTTCAGACGTTCCCAGCTACTTCGCCAACCCAAGCCGTGCCATGACTGCTGATACCGAAAACCTGCTCCAACTGCGATTCGGCAGCGACGCGCTGTGGCACGTACCCGCCGGGGAACATATTGCTAGCTATTTGACCGGCAATACGGACGTTATGGACGATATCGAGTCGGCCTTGGAGCAGGCGCTAAGCCATCCTCGAGAATTTCCTTCGCTGGACCAAGCGGTCGTCCCAGGCGACCAATTGGTTCTGGCAGTCGATCCAAGCGTTCCCGCATTGGAGCGTTTGTTACCCAATTTGGTCACTTGGTTTGCTGAACGGGGCACACCTCCGGCCAATATCCAAGTAGTTGTCGGTAGTGACGTGCAAACAGCGCTCGAGCCACTGGGCAAGGCCTTGGCATCTCAGTTCGGTTCCGCGATTCGTTTAGAAGCTCACGACCCCGACGACTCAAAGGCCTTGGCATACGTGGCGGCCAACGATCAGTCCCTGCCGATTTACGTCAACCGAACCGTTGTGGACGCAGACGTGGTACTGCCGGTCAGCACGTGTTCGAGTTCGGGTGGCCTGACAAATTTTGGCGCCGGAGGCATTTTCTCGCAGCTGACGGATCGTTCGACGCGATCGCAGCTCTACCGCTGGCAAAGTCTACAATCTGATGAATCGAGATCGATTCTCCGCTCCTGGGCCGATCAGGCCGCGCGCTGGACCGGATTCCTGATGGCACTGCAAGTGGTGCCAGCTGGCGATGACCGCATTGCCAGCCTGCACGCCGGTGAATTGGCCGCCACTCATGACGCGGCTCAAGCCGCGGCCGATCAAGCTTGGGCCACAGATTGCGAAGCCAGCGAATTGGTTATTGCGTTAGTCGACGGAGGTTGGTCTCAGCAGAGTTGGTTGGCCATGGCACAAGCTCTCTACGCCGCCGGTTGTCGCGCGTCCGAACAGGCTACGCTTGTCGTGTGCACGCAAAACCAGGATCGTCCGGGCCCATCACTGCAGCGACTGCGGAACAACAAGGCCGACGATGATGGCTTGCTCCGCAGCTTGGCAGAGGACGCCGGCGATGATGCTCTACCAGCCGGTTTGATACACCACCTAACCCAGCAGCATCACGTGTACCTGGTCTCTGGGGTGGAGCGGGAAGTCGTCGAGAGCCTTGGGCTGGGCGTTCTCGACAATGAAGCTGAATTGAACCGCTTAATGCAACAGTTCGACAGCGCCGTAATTTTGGGTTCCGCCCAATATCGAGGCGTCTAGTTCGAACATGTCATTTTGAGGAGCAATTCAAGCCATGTTGAAAGCGGGTTGCTGGGTGCTGTCCATTTGGGCGGCGCTCAATCTGATCATGTCTTTGACGATCGTGGTAGACACACTGTTTCGCGGCGGTCACACGCCAGCGCTGTACCTGATTCTCTCCGAAGCCGATGTCCAGGCCCTCTCGACCAACGCGCTGGCTACGATTGACTCGATCGCTGTCTTTGCAAACGGGTTGAATGTAGCGTTTTGTGCCGCAGCACTGGGGCTATTGTGGTGCGGACTGGCTCGAAAACTGGCGTGGAGTTTTCCAGTGCTGGCGGTGGGATTTCTGGCTGCCTGGTTAGCCGGAGTGGCCGCGGATTATGTGGTAGGCAACGCCGCGCCCTGGGTCAACGCGGTTTCGCTCGGGATACTGTTGGTGGGATTCGCTCTAGGCGGCAGCGGTCTACGCCGCGCCCGATCGCAATTCGTTTAGCCATATGGAGAGATTGTTTAGCAGTCAGCCGCAGGCGTACCTGCCTTGCGAAGCACTTAGCTTACGAATCTGTACACCTGCAGCCCCCTGCTAAACGCTGCTAAACGAAAAACTGACCATGACTGCTCGGACAATGCCTGGTTGGATCAACCCAGCAGCTCCTTCATCTGTTGGGTCGCTGCATTGTCAAGCATCTTGGAACTGTGAAGGTGGTGCATCGACGCGGCAATGACATGCGGACGCCACTCGGGAGAAATGCGCCGGTAAGTGTCAAAAATCGCGGCCGGAAACTTGACGTCATGCGTGTTCTGAGTTGCTTTCATCGCCGTAACGGTGCGGGCCGTCGACAGGAACTCGGTGTGGTTTTCATGTTGTTTGGCGAACGCAAAGGCCATTTGTGATGCTTGATCCATTTCTTCGCGACTACCGATGACACCGCGTGACTTGGACAGGTCATCTTCGACGAACCGCTGACGCGGTTGAGTGGAAAAGATCGCCTCGACGGCTTGGCTGGGCTGTTGAGGAACTTCGACTTCGGGAATCTCGGTGATCTTGATAGGCCGCAGATTATCTCGTTCACGACCTACGCTGAAGAAGTTGCCCGCCCAGGCAACCGCTTGCAATAACGTATACAGCCGAACTTCCGGGTCGCCACACCGATCGAAGGCCACGCGCAATGCCTCGGACGACGTATTCGTATGTAGCGGAGCCGCACGGATATAGTCGGCTACGGGATAGCTCATCATGAACTCGCCGCCAATCAAATACACCGCGTCCCAAATTGCGGCAGCTTGGGCTCTACCTTCGACGAGCAACTCGTAGGCATGTTTGCACGCGGCAAAATGATCTTCCTTCCGAAATGTCTCGAGCAATTCTTCCGTGGCTGCCGGATTCGATTTTGTTCCGGCCCAGGTGGCGGGCAGCTTATCTAGTTCTTTCGCCCGAGCGACGTTTTCGTCGTGACACCAGTGCTCCCATTTTCCGCCATTGAGTTGCCGGATTACGAACTCAAACATCGGCTCGGCGTTTTCCCAACCAATCGTTTCCAACACACGCCACGAATTCGCCATGGCGATCGCGCGGTGCCCAATAAAGCTGAAGTCTCGCGCTGCATATCGCCACAAGCGGCTCATTGCCGGTCGGGGTCCGATGGTTCGCGATAGCACCAGTATCGCTGACGTGGCGCGTTCCGAATCAAAACGATTCATGGCGTCTGCCAGTTCGGATTCGGCTGCGGACGGCGAGATGCTCCGCAACTCGAACGCTTCGTGCCGAAGTCCGTCTTTCCGCTCGTGCATCAGCGTATCGAGCGCCCAAAACATCGGTAACAGCATCTGTTCCCGCGGCATATCGAGGCTGATACGATGTGCCGAATTGACCATCAGCACTTTGTGCGGTGACATATTGAAGCGCCCCGCAGCTACAAATACCGCGCTCAGAAAGCTTCGGTAGCTGACTCCGGAACGGAGCTGGTTGACCATCATTTCGACGGCCTGCTCGCGCGGAGTCTGGTCGATCAACCGCACCAGACGCTCGATCTCGACGTCGGCCCGCAGCCCATCCGACATCAGCTTGGTATTGCCCTCGAGCTTGGAGTCGTCCGCGCGAAGTGGAGCCAGATTGCCCAGGGCCGCTACTCCGGAGGCTCCCAATGAAGCTGACAGCAGACTGCCCGAGGAAAGAAAACGACGGCGTGACCACGATTTTTTCATCACCTGCCTCACGGCTTGGGGGGATTGTCGGATGTTTGCTCTCCCAGGAATGAACGCCAGACCGTTACACGTTCAATCTTCTACTGGCAGATTTCTGGTGACCAAATCCTATGCAGCGAATCATCGATGTTTTGGACGCGTGTGATCGCATCGCCATCTTACCTCGAATAAAATCCAGCAATCGGCTACCTCAATGGAGTCGCAACCACCGCAAGTACCAAATCGAGAATGACAAATGCTGGATTCCAATCCGCGTGTCGCGCAGCTGGTAGCTTTCGCGAACCCACCTCAGAAGCGACGATCCAACGTACCATCTATTGTCATCGGTATCTTGGGCTGTCTTCTGACGCAGGTGGGTAGCGCCCAGGCCCAGATTCAGGCCTTCGCTATCTACCCGGAGGCGAAACCACCGTACTATCGAGTTCGCTATGAGCGGGAAGACGGCGAATCGAAGTTGGCGGTACCGGTCAACTTTACGATTTGGATTCCTGCGGTCGACCGACTGCGGGGCATTGTCGTCCATCAACACGGTTGTGGTACGGGCTCGTGCAAGTCGGGGCTGACCGGTGCCTACGATCTGCACTGGCAGCAGTTGGCGAAGAAGCACGACTGCGTTTTGTTATCGCCAGCGTATGAAGCGCCCGATGGCGTGGTTTGCCAACGATGGTGCGATCCAAGGAATGGGTCCGGCGCGGCCTTTCAACGTGCGTTACGTGATCTCGGCGAACAATCCGGTCATTCCGAATTGCAAACCGTGCCCTGGGCCCTGTGGGGACATAGTGGTGGAGCCTCATGGGTTGGCGGCATGTTATTGCTTCACCCAGAACGGGTCGTTGCTGCTTGGCTTCGTTCCGGCGCTCCACGACTACAGCCCGACCCGGAGCGCCCCGACACGAGACCTTTTAAGATGAATCACGGCAGCTTGAACGTGCCCGTTATGTGCAACTTGGGAACTCGCGAAGGTGTGACCAACGACGAAGGACGGTTCGCAAAAGTTTGGCCCAACGTCCGCAGTTTCTTTGAGCACTTCCGATCACGAAAGGGCCTCATTGGCGTTGCCGTTGATCCGTTGACGTCCCACGAATGTGGCAATCAACGCTATTTGGCCATTCCTTGGTTCGACACGTGTTTATCGTTGCGATTACGCTCCGATGAGTCGACCTCCATGCATGAATTGCCTTCAGATGCCGGTTGGCTATCGGAGCCGACGGGTCGGAAGGTCACACCCGCGAGCGATGCGAGCGGTGATCCGCTCAAGCTCGGCTGGCTGCCGAACGAGGTGATTGCCCGGAAATGGATGGAGTATGTGAACGACACGAGCGTTAGCGATGACACTCCACCGCCGATGCCGACCAACGTGTCGCGAAAAGGCAATGTGATTCACTGGGAAGCAGAGGCCGATCTGGAAAGCGGCATTGCTCGCTTTCACATCGAGCGAGACGGCAAGATCATTGCGACGATCCCAAGCAAACCCAACAACAAACGAGGCCGCACCGTATTTCAGGGACTCCAGTACAGCGATACTCCATTGCAACCGTTGGTCAAGATGCAGTTTGTCGATGACGTGGCTTCTCCGACGTCCAGCTATCGGGTCATCGCGGAGAACACGGTGGGGTTGATGTCGGGTGCCGCGGGTAGGTAGCCGGTCTTAGATGCGTCGAGTACGAGTCGCCCGCACATCTCGCAATAAATCAAACTGCATCAGGCGAGAATGTCTTTCACAACATTTGCTTCTTCGACACCGGTGAGACGTTGATTCAGCCCACGGAACTTGAACGTGAATCGTTCGTGGTCGATGCCTAGTTGATGCAGGATCGTCGCGTTCAGATCGCGGATGTGAACCGGATTTTCGACGATGTTGTAAGCAAACTCATCAGTCTTGCCGTAGTCGTACCCCGCTTTGATACCGCCGCCGGCCATCCAAATGGAAAAACAGCGACCATGGTGATCGCGGCCTGACGTCGGGCTACCGAAAGCCCCCTGACTGTAAACCGTGCGTCCAAACTCGCCTCCCCAGATCACCAGCGTGTCGTCCAGCATGCTCAAGCGCTTCAAATCCTGAACCAGCGCCGCTGATGCCTGGTCGACGTCGCGGCATTGACGCGGCAGTTGATTCTTGATCGATATGTGCTGATCCCAACCGCGATGAAACAGCTGGATGAAACGAACGCCACGTTGCGCCATGCGGCGCGCGAGCAGGCAATTCGCCGCAAAGCTGCCTGGTCGGCGGGCATCATCGCCATACAACTGAAAAGTCGACTCGGGTTCGTCAGACAAGTCGGTCAAGTCCGGTACCGATGTTTGCATGCGGTAGGCCATTTCGTAAGCCTCGATGCGCGACAGCGTTTCCTCGGAGCCAGCGGCTTCGGCGTGCATTCGATTCAGCTGGCCGAGCGTGTCCAACAGACTGCGACGTGAGTCTCGGGACACACCTTGCGGGTTTTGCAAGTACAGCACGGGATTCGCGCCCGGACGCAGCATGACGCCTTGATGGCTGGAGGGCAGGTAACCACTGCCCCAGAGCCGTGAAAAAAGCGGCTGGCCGGGATTCTTGCCGCTCCCCTGGCTGAGGAGCACCATATACGCGGGAAAATCCTCGTTCTCGGTGCCCAGGCCATAACTCAACCAGGCCCCCATCGACGGATGCCCCATCTGTTGCGAGCCCGTATTGATGAACGTGACGGCCGGATCATGATTGATCGCCTCGGTCCACAAAGAACGCAAGATCGTGATGTCGTCGGCCATCTTTTGCGTATGTGGCAGAAGATTACCGATCCACGTTCCGTGGCTTCCGCAACGCTTGCCTCCCCACAAGGCCTTCAGTACGGGAAAGCTCTTTTGACCGGACGTCATCCCGGTGAGACGTTGGCTTCCGCGCACCGAACCCGGAAGATCCGTGCCGTGCAGTTGTTCGAGTTCATCGTGTTGGTCAAACAAGTCGACGTGACTTGGCCCACCGGATTGAAACAGATAGATGACGCGTTTCGCTTTGGGAGCAAAGTGAGGCAGCACGCTGTTTGCGGCAGAAGGCTCCGACGCACTCACTCGCTCGGACGACAGCAAATCTGCCAGCGCGATAGCTCCGACACTAGCAGCAGAACTGCCCAGCAACGAGCGCCGTGTCATCAGTTGAGATTGCCGCTTTGTAACTTCGTCGTGTAGTGAAAGACTCATGCTTCGTGGTTCCAAAGTTCTTTGCTAGCGCCTCGATCCACGGCTGCTCAAACAACCGGGCGGTGTACGCGGCCATGCAAAACCGCGCTAAGATCTAGTCAGCGCCTCACTTAAATTCAGCAGCAGCGTAGCCACATGTGTCCAAGCCGCGTGTTCAATGGGTTCAACTCCGGTTGCCAAGGGAGCTTCTCCAACGGATACAACCTGACTTGCTTCGTCCTTGGATTGTTGGTAGCGAAATCGTTCCGATTTCAAAAAGTCGATAACAGCTACGACCTCCGCGTCGCTAGGAGGCCGCGACAACACGGTCTCAAACGCCAGCACAATCCGCTCTTCATCCGCGAGTGGCTGCTCCCGCAGCCATCGGGCCGCCAGCGCCCGCGACGCTTCCGCGAACTGGGGGTCATTCAAGGTCACCAAAGCTTGCAGTGGTGTGTTCGTGACGCCGCGATCCACAACGCACATCTCTCGGTTGGGAGCATCAAAAGCAGCCATGGCCGGATGCGGACTCGTTCGCTTGACGATCGTATACAGACTCCTTCGGTAGAGCTTTTCACCGTGGTCCTGCACAAAAACCTGTTTGGTGGCCGGAGTGCTGCCAAAGTGGCTGACTTCCTTCCACAATCCTGGCGGCTGGTATGGGTGCACACTAGGACCGCCAATTCTGGGTACCAACAGGCCGCTTAACTGCAGTGCCTGATCACGAATGAACTCAGCGGGCAATCGAAAGCGTGGGCCACGCCCCAACAATCGATTTCCCGGATCCAACGCCCGCTGCTCCTCAGTCGCCTTGGATTGCTGGCGATACGTTGCACTGGAGACAATCTCCCGAATCAGTTGCTTTTGATCCCAGCCATCCCGTACCAACTTGGTCGCCAGATAGTCCAGCAGCTCTGGGTGGCTGGGGTATTCGCCTTGCGAACCAAAGTCAGCTGAGGTGGCAACGATTCCCGTGCCAAAGAACATGGCCCAGATCCGATTCACCGCAACGCGAGCGGTCAGCGGATGATTGGGATCCGTCATCCACCGGGCCAGGTCGAGTCGTGTGGACGTGGCCTCGCCATCGTCATCTTTGGTGTCATCAACGCCAGACGCATTTTGACTGACGATCGGCAGTGGGGGCAGGACCCCTGGCGTCTGCGGTATCACTTGATCTAAGGGCGCGTCGTACTGACCGCGTTCCAAAACAAACGTCTTTCTCGGTTTGGCCGCGGTGTTCATGACCATCGTCGAATGCTCCGCTGTCAACACGTCACGACGTTCTTGCAAATTTTTCAACCGTGTCCGCAGTCCATCTAGGCCGACCGCGCTTGAACGAAACACAGACACGACGTCTTGCCGGGTTTCCGCTTGCCATTCCGATGGTTCGCGCGTGATGGCAGCGGCGATTTCCTCATCCCACTTGCTCTCCGTATCGTTTCCGGCAAAGGGTCGGACCCGCCAGTGGAATGGCATGGACTGGTTCGTGCCGAAGAAGACCAATACTGAAAGAAAAGGCGTGTTGGCGGGATCGACAGGTCGTTCGAACGTCAGCGTTAAATGCTGTGGTCCATCACCGCCGACTGGCTGCCACCACTGTAGATTGCGTTCATCCAACACCGAAGCTGCTGGGTGTCCCTCGGCCGTGCTGCTGGCGGTCGCCTCGCTCAACACCCGCTGACTGTTGTAATCCACTTGGTCAGCAGCCTGTGTCGTTGCCGATACCAGTACGGCGGTCACCTTCGGCACCCCATCGTCAAATGGAGTGAGCACCAGCGGCTTTGGCTTCGATTCCTCTTGGCCGGTGCTGGCGTCTTCGGCTTTCTCACCGTCCTCGTTTTGGCCAGCTTCCTGCGGTATGAACTCGAGTCGGATGCCCGTGACCAAATCCACGGAGTCCTGCGCCAGCTGAATGGAGTGGCTGAATCCGTTCAGTCCTCGGCTTGGCTCAGACACTCGAACACTGCCATCTTCGCTGAACTCAAACGGTCCCGGCCGGTTTGGCGATGAGGCGTCCAAAAGCGTGGCATCGACGAACTTGAAACCCTGTCCGCGGTTAAGCTCGCGCTGACGCTCCGACGCCAACCAGTCGTCAAAGCCGTCGGTCGTCGTCTGCAGCTCTTCTTGCACGGCCTTGATATCGGCCTGAATAGTCTTCACTTCATCGCTGCGCAGAACGGTAGGAGCCATAATTCGCGGCGCCGAGTTGACGCCGGAGTTACCGTCCAGACCGCGGTCCTCCAGTTCATTGAAGAACGCAAAGAACTGGTAATACTCCTTTTGAGAGATTGGATCGTACTTGTGGTCATGGCACTGCGCGCAGCCCATTGTCAAAGCCAGAAACACCTCGCCAGTCGTTTTGACTCGGTCGGCCACATAGTTCGTCAGGTTCTCTGCCGGGATCGTGCCACCTTCGTGCGTGATCATATGATTCCGATTGAAACCGCTGGCAATGCGTTGCCCAGGGGACGCATCGGGCAACAAGTCACCTGCCAATTGTTCGGTCAAAAACTGATCGAAGGGCATGTTGTCGTTGTAAGCCTGAATGACCCAATCACGCCACAACCACATATCGCGTCCGCCATCGATGGAATATCCGTTCGTGTCTGCGTAACGCGCTTGATCCAGCCAAGGAACGGCCATCCGCTCTCCAAAATGCGGTGAATCCAACAGTCGGGTAATCGCCTGTTGAATGGCCTCTTCTTTGTCTGTCTGGCATTCGCCAACAAAAGACCGCACCTCGTCGATTGTCGGAGGCAAGCCCGTCAAGTCGAACGTCAATCGGCGAATCAGCGTACGTGGATCTGCTTCTGGCGACGGGGCCATCTCGGATTCGGCCAGTCTGGCCGCGACAAACGCGTCGATGGCGTTTCGCCCCCAAGTCACATCGCCAATGGCGAAGTCAACCTCGGGAACGTCGGGAGCCTTGGGCGGAATAAACGCCCAGTGCGATTCGTACCCGGCTCCTTGTTCAATCCAGCGTCTTAAAAGCGTCTTCTGATCTTCGCTTAATGCCAAATGCGATTCGGGCGGCGGCATCAACAGGTCCGGATCGTCGCTGGTGATTCGATTCCAAGCCTCACTATCGCCGAGGTTGCCAGGAACAATCGCCTGATAGTCTCCGCGGTCTTCCGTGGCCCCCGCCAGAATGTCCAGCCGCAAGTCAGCTCGCCGTCCATGGTCGTCCGGACCATGACAATGAAAACAAGTCTCCGACAAGATCGGACGGATATCACGATTGAATTGAATTCTGCGCGTCGCGGCCGAAGCCACGTTCGGGATGGACGCTTCGGTCAACGTCGGATGGCTCATCGCACCCGTCGAATTGATGACCTTCCACGGATTCGGACTCCGCCGGGTCGCTCCATCGCTATCGATTTGTTCCTCGGGGTCGGCCATGACGATCCCAGTTCCACTCGGCTTCCAAGCACTTTGAGCAATCACCCCCACGATCAGCAGCATCGCCGCGGCGACCGTAACGACACTCCATAGCCCACGGCTTTGTGCGGCCTCCGGACGCTCTTCGGCGATGGCTTGGCTGTCCCGAATGTCATCAGCGGCGGGAATCATCGAAGGACCATGTAGGGCCGCCAATTCTTCATCGACTTGACAAAGATCCAAGTAGCAGTCGAGCAGTTGCGCGTCCGACTTGAGAAGTTCGCGCAGCTCCAAGGTCTCATCCGGTCCCAGTTCGCCCGCATGATGCCGCTGCAATAACCGGTCAAAACGATCCAGTGATTTCATGATTTCAGATGACCTCAGAGATAACGTGAGCTACCCACGGAATTGGAGGGTAAGTCCTCTTGGGGTGGACTCGGCGATTCAGCAAGTGGTTGATGGACGCAGCGCACTACCGCCGATCGCGCGCGGTGCAACGTTTGACCCACCGCGTTTGCTGTTCGATTGAGAACTTGCGCAATCTGCCGGAGTGACTGACCGTGCAGATAAAACCGCAACACCACGTCGTGTTGGTGCTCGGGCAAACGTTCCACACAGTTCATCACCCGCTGCCACCGTTCCACCTGGTGTTTGGCTTCGATTCGTTCCCGATGCCTACGTTCGATCAATTCGTGCAAGTCACTATCCACCAGTGGTACCTGACGCTCGCCGGCTTGCTTCCGCGCGTGGTTGCGAAAATGGTTCATGGCAATCGTACGCAACCAAGCAACGAAGTCGGTGCCGACCGCAAAAGAACTTTGCTTCGAGATCGCCGTGACATTGGCCATCTGCAACAAATCCTGCGCAGCATGCATCGAGCCCGTCAGCCTGATTAGATAACCAAGTACGGGCCGCTGAGCCTGCTCCAGCAGGTCGTCAAAATCAGCCGGCGTGTCGGACAATGAACTTGCTCCGAAAATAAATGTCTCTGACGCCGTCTGTTTTACGCGGATTTTGAAAACATTTCAGATTTAGCGACCGACACCAAGCCACGCCGGCAATGGACGTGTACTATCCATGATTTGGCAACCAAACGCCCCACCCATCAACTGCTTGAGCGAGCTTGCATTGTACGCTGCCGAGCAGTTTTCCGAGCAGCTTTCCGATCAACGAGCCGGACCTGTTATCGATGAAACATTCCATTTTACTCACTCTATTGCTCTCCCTGATCGCAGACGCTGCCAACGCTGCCGAGTTGTCCGGTGAATTGAAACAATGGCATTCGGTCACATTGACGTTTGCCGGGCCGCATGAAGGCGAAGACGCCGAATCGAGCCCCTTTGCGCAATACGAGCTAACGGTCTGGTTGATTCATCCTGAGTCCAAGCTGCGCTATGAAGTCCCCGGATTCTTTGCGGCTGACGGCAATGCGGCCGAAACGTCAGCCACCGCTGGCAACAAATGGCGGGCCAGGTTTTCTCCGCCGTTGATGGGCACCTGGACATATCGCGCAGAGCTTCGGCACGGCAACGAAGCTGTGTCGCTGGAAGGCGGACAAGGCGAATTCACGGTGGCCAAATCGGATAAGTCTGGGCGTGATTTCCGCAATCATGGACACCTGCGCTATGTCGGCGAGCGGTATTTGAGATTCGCTGGTAGCGGCCAGTACTTCTTGAAAGCCGGCACGGACAGCCCGGAAACTCTGCTTGGCTACCACGACTTTGATGGAACTTGGCACGACACCAACGAGCACCCTATCCCCGCGCCCCACGACCCGATCGAGCTCCCCTCTCTCGACAACGGGCTACATCGTTATCGAGATCATGTTCGCGATTGGCGCGATGGCGATCCGACGTGGCAGTCGGGAAAGGGACGGGGACTGATCGGCGGTATCAACTATCTGGCTGATCAGGGAGTCAATTCCATCTACTTTCTGACGATGAATGTGAACGGCGATGGGCGCAATGTATGGCCATGGACCGGTCCATGGAGACACGATCGCTTCGACGTCAGCAAATTGGCTCAATGGAACATCGTCTTCGAACACATGCAGCGCCGCGGAATTCAATTGCATGTCGTGCTCCAAGAGACTGAGAACGATCATCTTCTCGATAGCGGTCAACTTGGGCCGCTTCGAAAGCTGTACCTTCGCGAAATGGTCGCTCGCTTTGCCCACCATCCGGCCATCGTGTGGAACGTCGGCGAGGAGAACTTGCAGACGCCCGAACAGCAGCAAGCGATGGCCGACTACATTCGCCGCATCGATCCCTATAACCATCCCATCGTCCTTCACAACGATCACTATGCGGCGTCCAACATCCAAGAGACCTTCGATCCACACTTGGGCCAGTCGACATTGGACGGAACGGCCATTCAAGATTTTCACTGGAATGACGTGCACTATCACACAAAGAAGTACGTCGCCGCATCGCGGGCCGCCGGGAAACCTTGGGTGGTTTGCTGTGATGAGATGGGTGGTGCCCAGTTTGGGCTACCTACAGACGACAACGAACCCGACCATTTCAACGCTCGCAGCAAAGGACTGTGGGGTAACTTGATGGCCGGTGGAGCTGGCGTCGAGTGGTATTTTGGCTGGCAAAACAACAGTCCGCAAAGTGATCTATCGGCCGAAACGTGGCGACCGCGAGCGTCGATGTGGCAGCAATCAAGAATCGCGATCGACTTCTTCCAGCGGTACCTGCCATTCACGAAGATGCAGTCTGCGGATCACTTGGCCCGAGCCTACGCCGACTATTGTTTCGCGAAGCCGGGAGACACTTATTGCATCTATCTGTTCAGCGGTGGGAACACGCGACTGGATCTGGAACGCCACGGCGGTCCCTTCTCCGTGCACTGGTTTGATCCGCGCGGTGGCGGCCCTTTGCAACGTGGCGGCGTGAAGACCGTGTGGGGTCCCGGACTGGTTAACGTCGGCCAGCCGCCCAACCATCCAGGTCGCGACTGGGTTTGCCTGGTACGCAAGACCGAGCCTGTGTTTTGCGCGGATGGGCGGCAGCACACGATCGTTGTCGAAGCAGAGCACTTCTCGGATCAAAGCAAGACGGACAAGCGCAAGTGGTACACCTTGAAGAAGTCGGGCCAACTACCCGATGTGCCAAGTGCTGGCGATCCCAAGACTTGGGTGCGTGGCATTCTGTCGGCATCGAAACCCGCGAGCAAGGGCCGTTTCCTTCGACTATTGCCGGATACGAGACGCACCCACGACGATCCGTTGATCCCGGGCGAAAACTTCAGCCCCCATCCCGGCATGTTGGCGATCTTGTCGTATCGCGTTCATATCGATCAGCCGGGGCGCTACTACGTGTGGGTGCGGGCGTTCTCCACCGGCACGGAAGACAATGGGTTGCACGTGGGTATTGACGAAAACTGGCCGCAACATGGACAGCGGATGCAGTGGTGCCAGGGCAAAAATCAATGGACTTGGGCATGTGCCCAGCGCACCGAAGACGAACACTGTGGTGTGCCCATGGAGATCTATCTGGACATCGATGAGCCGGGAGAGCATACGATCCAGTTTTCCATGCGCGAGGATGGCTTCGCCTTTGACCAGTTTCTGCTCACGATGGATCGCGACTACCGACCTAGCGGCGCCGAACTAGGCGAGCTGGTTCGCTTCACACGTCCCGACTTGCCGGCCGAGCATCATTCCGACCGCTCCGACAAGATGATGTTTCCAGTCGAACAATGGATCAGCAAGTCGCCCGAGTCTCAGGGAGTTGACTCGGTTCAGCTGCGAAACGCCCTGCAGTACATTGCTGGACACTGCAAACAAGACAAGCTGAGCGAAGTTATGATCATTCGTAACGGCGTGTGCATTCATCAAGGCAATAACACAGACAACAAGCACAACATCTGGTCGTGCAGCAAGTCGTTTACCAGCACAGCGCTCGGTCTGCTGATCGCCGATGGCAGATGTTCACTGGATACGCGTGCGGCCGACATTCTCCCGGAGCTTCGAGAGCTCTATCCGGATGCCACGCTTCGTCATTTTACAACGATGACCTCCGGCTTCAGCGCCGAAGGTCGCAGCCGTTGGGACGACGAAAACGAAGATTGGTCCTGGACGCCCTATGTCCCCGATCAACCGTACTTCGCCCCTGGAACAGCATATGCCTACTGGGACGAAGCTCAGATGACGTTGGGGCGGATGCTGACTCGCATCGGCCAACGGGAGTTGCGCGACTATCTGGACGAACGAGTATTTCAGCCCACGGGGATGGGCGATGTCGCCTGGCTGCACGAAGGCGAGATCGACGGCATTCCCATTTGCAACGGCTGCACCAATGTCCAGTTGACCGCGCGCCAGCTAGCACGCTTCGGCCATTTGTTTTTGAATCGAGGCAACTGGAACGGAAATCAAATCTTGCCGGTCGAATGGGTCGATGCGGCCACGCGAAATCAAGTTTCCATCGAGTTGCCGGTCGGTAAAACGGACCGCTCCCACGTACGCGGCCCAGGGGCATACGGATTCAACTGGTGGACCAATGGAGGCGAGAATTTCATGCCGGCGGCACCACCGAAGACCTATTACGCCAGCGGCCTGAACCACAACTTGCTATTCGTCATTCCGGAATGGAACATGGTCGTCGTGCGAATGGGCGTTGATGGCAATCCCGCGATGGGCAAACCACAAGCATGGAACAGCTTCTTCGAACGGCTGGAACAAGCGATTCTCAATTAGTGCTGGCCGTTTCCTGTGGTGCCGATCAACCACATCGCGTTGCCGCTGCGGCGCCCGATCGGCGACTCTTCCCGCCAACTTTCTAGACACTCGAACTCTCGTGTCCGGTAGGTGGAACCAATGGCAATCCAAAGGCAATTGTCATTTTTGCCTAGGGGAGAGAAAAAATGTCGCTTCGAATGCTTTGCGTCTTGGTGCTAGCCGTGGCTGCCAGTACCGCCCGTGCCGATTTTTCAGCGTCCGAAGTCGACGATCGTCTGATTGTCACTGATCTGCATCTTGATGATGCACAAGTGATTCATGAGTGGATCGTCGCTTTCGGTTGGTCACCACTGCACGTCGATGTCTACAACGTAGGTGGGGAGGTGTTTACGAGCTCACTGTGGAAAAAGTATGACGGAGTTTGGCGAGAACCTTTCATTGGATGGAATCGGGACGCAGTGCAAGATCGATTGGCTGCCACCAGCGGACATAACCAATTGCTGCAAGTTGACGCTTGTACGGCATCTTCGAGCGATCTCGGTCAGGCGTTGCCTGGAAATCTGCTTCTGGACACTCTATTTGCGGGTGTTTGGGTGGAAACCGTACCAGCGGAACGTGTACTCGTGTATTTGCCGAGGCAGCGACTTCCATTCGACGTGTACTTCGGCCCAAATACTCCAGTGTTCTCCGAGACCCACAACACCTTGTGGTCACAGGGCTTTCGCCGCATCTCTCAAAACAGCGTCACCAACCCACTTGGGCCATTGCCCAACCAGGCAGTCGTGGCCCTGTATGAAAAGAGTAGCATCTTGACAGCGGCATCGGAGACCGTTGCTCAAAGCAACATCGAGTCGTTCGTGGAGAACTCAATGTCGATGGGAAGTGGGCCGATTCACATCGATCCAATCGAAGTAGGTGATCTGCTTCCCGAGGCCGGGTTCCGAGTCCTGTTTCGCCAAAGCAACCTGCAACATCTCGTGTTTTGGGGTGTGCGGGCGGAACAACTGCATGACCTTCACCTGCTGGCGGCAGCGGGCAATCTCGAACCGGCGACGATTGCTGGCTACGAGATCTTCGGCGAACAGGACAGGCTTCAGTATGTTGTCGTCTTTCGAGAAGTTGCCGAACCGAGAGTTGACGATAGAAAGAGTGCCGGGCACGGCGCAGGTTCAGACAAGCTCACTTTTCGAGACCCACATCGCTCGGCCAAAGTCAGCAAGTCTACAACTAGGCTGCGATCACGTTGACACGTTACGCGTTAGACGCGCAGCGAGGACATGCCTCCGTCCACACCGATAACTTGACCGCTGATCCAACTGGAGTCTTTCGTCAGCAGGAATTCCGCCAAGCTGGCGACGTCATCGGGCGTACCGATTCTCTTCAGTGGATGACGATCGGCCATGGCGGCACGCTTCTGTTCGTTGGCCAACAACTTTTCCGCCAGCGGTGTGTCGGTGAGCGAGGGCGCGATACAGTTGACACGGATCTTGGGGGCTAGTTCAGCGGCCAGCGCGCGTGTCAAACCCTCCACGGCTCCTTTGGCGGCGGCCACGGATGCGTGCATAGGCAAGCCTTGACCAACGGCAACGGTGCTGAACAAGACCATCGACGAAGCTTCGGCGGCTTTCATCGCGTTCAACGCCGCTTGCAGACACTTGACCGCTCCAACCACATTCAGTTCGTAATCCGCCAACATCGATGGTGCATCGACGCGCCGAATGGGCCCCAAGGAAATCGAGCCAGGACAGTAGGCCAAACCGCTAATGACGCTCGGCAAGTCGTCGGGGGAAATCTCATCTTGTGTTATGTCAGCTTCGATGTGTTTAACGTTTTGCGAAGTCGTAACTTCGCTGGCAGTGCGTGAAATCACAGTCACGGCGTCCGCTGCGGAGGCCAAGCGACGGACTAATTGAGCACCGATTCCTTTGCTGCCACCTACAACCACATAGTTTGAGACGCTCATCGTAGAGTTTTACTTTCAGATTTGATTGGAGCGATCATCCAGCGCCGATGGGCCAGACTCGAACGCTCGAAAGGCGCCGGCGACGCTCTGCTCCTGGCTGCAGACATGTACGGCGCTTGCGAGGTCGGGCGAGTACCCGGAGTATTGTAGACACCGGAACAGTGCCGCCGGCTTCCGCACATTGCCGCAGGCTTCCACAAGGGCGCGAGAGAACTGTCTGAGATGCGGAGCGCGCGGGAGACATTTGAATGCGTCAGATGCCGTAGCCGCCGAAGAAACCGCCGCGTCTACTCGAATTCGCCCAACTCTTCAAAGAACAAGTCGCTAGCACGCCGGCGCTTTCGCTCTGCCACCAAATCAAGATACGCGGCCGTCGGCTGATGGTCAGGGGCTTCTCCTTCGCCGCTAGCTGAATTGAGTTCATTGATGACCATCAGAGCATCGACCGGCGAAGCGAAGTTGTCCGAGCTAACGTCCAAAAAGTTCTCCGGTTTGCTATCCAGCGGCGGCAGTTGGCCTCCGGAATTCAGGTTTAAATAATTGATCACCAACAAAGCATCGATGGGTGAGACAAAGCCGTCGTCATTGACGTCAAACGGGTTGACTGGATTGGTCCACGTCCAAAAATCATCGTCGATCACGGTCACCGACTGTTGCCCGGACTGATGCGACGGCGCCACGGCGTTGATCGCCACGGTGACATCACCACTAACCAGCACGTTGTCGATAGCCGTCACCTGAAACGTGACGCTCTGGCGATCCACGGGGATTTCCACCGACGGAGGCACGTGGACCAACTCTGGCAAGTCCGTGCTCACCTGCACAGATAATTCTTGGGCAGTCGTCGTATTGCGCGACACCGTGACGGTAGCGGCGCCACCATTTTCGTCCAAGGCGATTTGGTCAATCTCCAATCGAACGGTAGCCTCGTCATCTTCGACGACTTGCAAGGTGGCATTCGCGGGCAAGAATGGATCGGCAGTGGCAGTGATCTGAACTGTCCGATCGGGTCCCGAGAATGCATCGTCGAGTGCCGTGATTTCAAACGTGATACTTGACTGATTGGCGGGCAGCATCATCGAGGAAGGCATGGACAGGGGGTGCTCGCTGCTGGCCGCCAAGGCGACCATCAACGACTCGGATAGATCGTCCACCGAGCTACGTGAGAGGGTGGCCGTCACCACACCCGTTCCTTCGTCCACCGCAGTGACGTCCAAGCTCAACGTCAGACGTTCTTCATCGGTAACCTCCAGTAGCTGGCTCGTGCCGACGTAGCCGTCCGCGGCCACCGAAATCGAAATGGTTTGTGTCCCGTCCAGCAATGCATCATCGACAGCCTGAATCGGGAATTCGCTGGACTGTTGGTTGGCTTCAATCAAGATCGACTGCGGGACTTGCGCCTCGCTCTCATCATCGCTCAGCAGCTGTACCGTCAGAGGTTGCGACAGATCATGCGTGTCTGGACGAGATACGGTTCCGACTGCCGAGCCGTCTTGTTCACTGATCGCAACCATGTCGATTCCCAACATCAGCACTTCGTGGTCGGTGACTTCGATGGGCACTGTGTCCGGTTCGAAGCCAGCGGCGGACGCTGCGATGTCTGACTGGACCGTGCCGTCCAAGATGCTGTCATCGACCGCGTCGACCGTAAATTCGGCGGACTCGGCACCCATGGGAATCACCACTTCAGCAGGTACTTGAGCCTCGCTGGGGTCCGCGCTCGATAGGCTAACGGTCACAGGCTGCGACAAATCATCGGTGTCGCTCCGCATTACTGTCGCTTGAATCTGGCCGCCATTTTCCGACATCGAACTGGTGTCGAGCGCGATCTGCAGTCGCTCGTAGTCCACAATGTCGATCGCGGTGTCAGCCGGTTCCGCGTATCCTCCGGCGGAAGCGGACAGAGTTGCCGTTTGAGTGCCATCTAACAGAGCGTCGTCGACTGCCGTCACCGTAAACGTGGCACTGGTTTGCCCAGCAGGGAGGATAACTTCCGTCGGCACGGATAGTTCACTCGAGTCATCGCCGACCAGCGCGACCACTAGCGGCAACGATAGATCTTCGATGTTGCTCCGCGTTATCGTCCCCGACGTGGCGCCACCGGCTTCTGAGATTGACGGTGCGCCCAAGGTCAACTGCAACGTTTCATGATCGGTGACATCAATCGTCTCACTCGGCTGATTCGCGTATCCGACGGCTGCAGCGGATACGGTCGCGCTTTGCGTTCCATCCAACAGGGCGTCGTCGACTGCCGTCACCGTAAACGTGGCACTGGCTTGCCCAGCAGGGAGGATGACTTCCGTCGGCACGGATAGTTCACTCGAGTCGTCGCCGACCAGTACGACTACTAGCGGTAACGATAGATCTTCGATGTTGCTCCGCGTTATCGTCCCCGACGTGGCGCCGCCGGCTTCTGAGATTGACGGTGCGTCCAAGGTCAACTGCAACGTTTCATGATCGGTGACATCAATCGTCTCACTCGGCTGATTCGCGTATCCGCCAGCCGTGGCGGACAGCGTGACGGTTTGCGTTCCATCCAACAGGGCGTCGTCGACCGCCAACAATGAAAATGTTGCGGAGGGCTGACCAGCTGGGACAACCACCTCGGATGGAACAACCAATTCACTTGCATCGTCATTGAACAAGCTAACGACCAAGGGCTGCGATAGATCATCTACGTTCGACCGGAACACAGTCCCTTGGGTAGCGCCGGCTTGCTCGCTGATGGCAGGTAGATCCAGCACGATCGACAAATGCTCCGCGTCGGTTACATCGACGCTTTGCGACACTTCAGCCACGTAGCCAGCGGCAGCTGCGGTCACGTTAGTGGTCTGTGTGCCGTCCAAGAGGGCGTCATCCACGGCGATAATCTCGAAGGTTGTTGATGCCTCCTGAGCAGGGATAGTGACTTGAGCTGGGAGCGTTATCTCGCTCGAGTCAGAATTGCTGAGCGATACGACTAAGGGCAATGCCATATCATCGATGTTGCTGCGTGTCAGAGTTGCCGTGGATCTGCCGCCTTGTTCGCTGATCGAAAATTCGTCCAAGCGTAGTGTCAGTGTTTCGTGTTCTTGGATTTCCAGCAGCACGGTTCCCAGTTCGAATCCAATGGACGTGGCCTGAATTGCCACTTGCTGCAAGCCATCCAAGATCGCGTCATCGAGGATGGTGATGGAGAACTGGGCTTCGTGCTGACCTGCTGGAATCGACAGTGTTGATGGCACTTGGACTTCCGACGTGTCGTCGCTGAACAGATCAACGGTCACTGATTGACTCAAGTCATCGATATCACTGCGGCTGACATGCCCCACGACTTGACCGCCGGCTTCGCTGATGGTGCTCGGGTCCACCGTCAAAGTCAGCGTTTCGAAATCCGTGACCTCGATGGTTAACTGCCCAGTTTCAAACGACGTGGCAGTTGCCGAGATCATGGCCGGTTGAGTCCCATCCAAGAGCGCATCGTCCAGGGCGTCGACCGTGAACTCGGTCGAGGCAGAGAGGGCTGGAATGACCACGGTTTCCGGAGCCGACAACTCACTGCTGTCATCGATAGCCAGCATGATCGTCAGTGGTTGGGTGAGGTCGTCTAAAGTACTGCGCGCGACGGTAACAATCGTGCTGCCGCCACTCTCGCTGATTGACGTTTGCTGAGCTGTTAGAGTGATGGTCTCGTGATCTTCGACCATGAGCGAATCAGAGCCGTCTTGGAAACCGGTACTCGAGCCGGTGATGTGAACCGTTTGCTCCCCATCTAGAATTTGGTCGTCCACCGATTGGATGTCAAACGTCGCCGACGACTGGTTGGGAGCAATGGTGATCGACAAAGGTACTTGAGCTTCCGTCGTATCGCTGCTGAGCAACATGACCTCCACCGCTTGAGACAGGTCATCAACATCGCTGCGAAACACCGTGGCCGTCGTGCTACTTCCATCCTCTCGAATACGTTCATCCTCGATGGCCAGCACAATTGTTTCGTAGTCGGTAACGGTGATGGCCTGCGCCGCGTCGTCCAGAGTAGTCGTACTCGCCTGGATAAACACATTTTGGTCGCCGTCCAGCAGATGGTCGTCAACCGCAACGACCGGGAAGGTGACGGATGCTTGGCCGGCGGATAGCGTTACCGAAGCGGGAATGCTGATTTCGTTGGTGTTGCCATTTAGCAGACTGACGATCACTTCGCTCGATAAATCATCGATATTGCTGCGTCGAACCGTGGCGGTCGTCATGCCATCAAACTCACTGATGCTGTCAGACCCAAAGGACAGCTCCAAGAACTCGTGATCGGTAACTTGGACGGACGCTTGAGCATCTTCAAAACTCGGGTGAGTCACAAAAATGTTCGCTAGTTGAGGTCCGTCCAACAACGCATCATCGACGGCGTCGACCGTAAAATCGGTAGAGACCTCATTCGCGGGAATGATAACCAGCATCGGCGTCGCGACCTCGCTGCCATCATCGTTGGAAACCTGAATGGTGAGTTCTTGCGACAAGTCATCGACGTCGCTGCGCGAGACCGTGGCCGTCACAGCGCCCCCGTTTTCGGGCATGGTGTTCGGTGAAATCGCCAATTCGAGTGACTCATGATCGGCAACGAGCACGGTGACCTGCTGGGTTGCCACCGTGTCGAATTCATCGCTGGAATTGGCACTATCGACCGCAAATTCGATGGCAGTCAATTGGACTCCGTCCAGCAGCCGATCGTCGACTCCGGTCACCACAATCGACTGGGCGGTATTCCAGTTGGCGGGCGTAAACGTCAACGAACCTGGGCCGACCGTGGCTTCACCGGTGTCTAGACTGGCGATGGACAGCACGACATCCGTCACTGGCTGGGCGTCCAGGGTCACAAGTACTTGGTCCGTCGTTGCCAATTCGGAGACTCGCGTGTCACCTTCAGTTTCGGTAACGGTGAAGCCGGCTTCGTCGTCATCCGTGTTGGTCACCAGCACAGTAACGTCAGCGGCTGGATCGGCCAGATCGTCGGACGCGGCATCGTCGACGGAGAATGTCACGATTGAGACTTGGTCTCCGTCGTCCAAGTCATCGTCGACTCCGCTGAACGCGACGATTTGCGGCGTGTCCCAATTGTTGGAGGTAAAGGTGACGGTGGGTACCGCTGGGACAACTT
>JANQOL010000548.1 GCA_028289675.1 Pirellulaceae bacterium | reverse complement strand
ATTGGACGATGGCGAAAATCCTTGATCGCACGGCTCAATACTCGCTGGCGACGGACAAGTGGAACACTGCAAGAGCCTTCGACGACCGGGGGTTTCTCGACATTGAAGCAGGCGTCGCCTTAAATCACGCGCGCCTTGGACGCTATGGGCACGCGCACTCAGAGGCCGTCCGCTTGCTGGACACGGGAACAAAAGACCGTGAGGTTTTATTCGACTGCGCTCGCATCTTTGCATTGAACGCCCAAGTCGCCGAGTCGGCGTCCGAAAAGCAAGAGCTCTTGGACAAGGCACTGCTTCAGCTTGAAAAGGCCGCCAAAAGTAACTTCCGCCTTCCCGATTTAGCCCTAGAAGAACCTGCGTTTCAAGATATCACCTCGCATCCCAGCTTCGTCGCGTTTGTGGAGCGGGTGCGCGCGAACGCGGCCAGAGACTTCTCCCTCGATCGATTGATTGCGCAGCAAGTGCTTGATTTGGGCGGACGTGTTACCGTCTCGGTTGAGAACCAGGGCGTTGAAGTAGATCCCGGTCAAGCGATTCCGGATGGGAGCATTGAGTTGGAATGGATCATGTTCTTTGATCACGAACTTCCACCCGGTTTCCTTTCCCGGCTGCCCGAGTTGGCGTTTCTTGAGGGTCTTGATCTGTGCGGAACGAATGTGACCGACCAGGATATCCTGCCGATCCTCGACATGAACACGTTGACTCACGTTTATGTCCACAGAACCAAGCTGACCGACAAAACGTGCTCCGCCATCGCTTCGCTTCCGAACCTCAAACAGGCCAATTTCTCGGCCACGCGAATCACCAACCGAACTCTGGCTGCCTTGGCTGGAAATGAGCGGCTCGAGTTACTGGACGTGTCGGATACGCAAATCAACGACGATGGCCTGCCCTATATTGGCACACTCACTGGTCTGCTGATCTTGGATCTGCATTCGACAAACCTCAGCGACCGAGGCGCCAAATCCTTGGCCAAGCTGAGTCAACTAAGCGAACTAGAAATCCAAAAAACGCAAATTACCTCCCAGACTCTCAAGGCCTTCCACAGCCTGCCGTTGACGGAGCTTTGGATCGAGAAGCGTTTGCAAGGTAACGCGTTGGACGCATTGCAAGCAGAGTTGCCGAACTGCCTCATCTATCTGGAATAGACTGCGTCCCAGTGCGTGCGCTTGCCTCAGCGCGCCGGTCGCTACGCACGGCTGATCGCACGCGGACACTGGCCGTCTAGTTATGGATGCAGCTCAATCGCCAGTGCTGGAAATGGCCAGACGCATTGTGCTAACTCATCGCCTTATGGGCCATCGGCCGACGGCTTGCGATCCAGGGGCATGACTAACGTAATGTTGTGGCGAATCGCTTCGTAGGCTTCACCGTTTTCCTTACCTGGGGTCGGAAACTCGACAGAGCTTCGCAGCGTCAATCGGCCTTGGCTTGGTAGCTCCAGCTCGATTTTGCCTTTCGAGTCGGTCTTCACATTCTGGCGAAGGCCATTGGGGCCGCGAACAAACACCATGCGGTCTGGCGCCGGTTTGCCTTTCCACAGCAGCGTGAATTCGATTTGTGCCCCATGGTCGTGCGGAACCAGATCGAGATCCATTTGCTCGGCACGTCCCAGCTCGTGCATGGCATCGTGAGATTCGACGCATAAGTTCCTCGCATAGTAGTGCAAGAGCACCTTGGTCGTTCCATATTCGTAGACGCCAAATTTGCCGTAGGCATCGACGCTGTACTCCTTGGACTTCGGCAAGGCGACACGCATCCAGCGATTGTCACCCGCTTTTACTTCCTTCGCCTTGATAGCATCGGGTGCCGGTTGATCCATGGTGCGAATCCAAACATCACTCGTGCCGAGAAAGTGATCCAAGTAGTGGCCATCGCCGGGCTTGGCAGCTTCCTCGAAATAGACATTGGTGCCCTTCATTTCCCCAGGTTCCCGATCAACGGAAATCCACAGGTAGTGCGCACCTGCAGTCGTGCCGATGCAAATCCATGCGGATAGAGCCAGGAGAGTTGCGTTGCGGTGATTCATGGCGTTGAGTGACCTTGGTTTGCTGGGATCCAAGTAAATTCGCGACCAAAGACGGGAGCCGGGAGCTCAGATCGATTATAGACGGATTTTGAGTTCGCACAGCGGACTCAGTGGAGGTCGGCGGTGGGGCCTTGGGAGCTTAGCTGGACAGCGCCACTTTGCGGCCCATAGTAACCCGAAGCGTGAGCGAGGAAATGAGTTACGTGAAATGCCTCGCTCACGCTTCGGGTTACTATCGAAATCTCCGTATCCAATATCAACGAACCACTTTAGGAGTGCTATCACGAGCTGAAGTGGCGCTGTCGAGTTAGACAGAATCGAGCTACACGCCAGCCCGATGGCAGTTCCGCGAAAAGGTAGATGTGCTCAGCAGAATTCGATGGTTGCGGCCACAATCGCCAGCACCACGATCACGCAAAACACGAGTCGCGGCGATTCAAGACACGCTTTAACTCGAAGAATCATGTCGATGCTTGGAAAGAAGGAAGCGGCTTGCATGCCGATCTAGCGGCCTGGGGCTAGCTAAAGGCCCCAATCCCAAAGGTGACTCAGCGGCGCCCGCACGTCGGCTCATTCTCCAACTATAGCAGAAATGCACCTGTATGTATAGATTTAGCTCGGGTATTCTCTGCGAATCGTCGCTGGTCGACAGCGGTCGGGTCGGTGAGAAGCAGTCAACTCATCTATCATTGAGCTGTCCACGGTCACCAAAGAAAATCGGCCATTGTCTGCCAGGCAAACAATGGCCGATTTGATGAACTTACTCACGCCCGAGCAATTTCTCTCGGGCAACTCAAACGCGTGGTCACGATTGCGAGTCAGGTGACCGAAAATGAACCGTTGGCCTGTCAGCCTCGGTTTCTCGATGGTGATATGAGCCGCAAGCACCAGCGTTGATGAAAACGCTGGTCATCTGTCCGGGCGACTCGCCTTAGTAGCGGAAAATCAGCTCCGTTTGCAGCCGGCCAGCGATCACATC
>JANQOL010000531.1 GCA_028289675.1 Pirellulaceae bacterium | reverse complement strand
AGTACTCCTTGGCGACCATCCAGTGCACGCGGCGACCGGCGGCCAATTGAACAAAAAAGGGATCCACACTGCTGCGATGGTTGGCCACCAGCACCGCTCCTTCGGCCAGTGCGGGTGGAGGGTCATTGGCGAAACGGACGCGCCAACGCAAGCGTCCCATCAACAGCGTGGGCACGTACAGGCAGTTTTCCCACAGGCTGTATCGGCTGCGGCGCAGTTGCCGCCAGACATACCACAGACTCAACGAAAACAGCGCCAGTAGCCACGCCGATGAACACGCCAACGAAAAACTAGTTGCCGGAGGCATGCGGTTCCTTTTGCGGACAGGCTTGAAACAAGGTCGCAATCTCGTCAGCTAGTTGGTCATCTGACTTGCCGGGTTCGACGGCGACAGGTTGCAATTCTTGCAATCCCCGAAACCAAATCTCCTGGCGCCGAGCGAACTGGCGAGTGTGGGCCTTGATACGTTCGGTCGTGTCAGCCAAGGATACGCCGTCGCGCAAATGCTCCAGCATCTCACGGTAGCCCACCGCTTGCGCGGCCGTGCGTCCGAGTTGGCCGTGTTGCTTGAGCAAACCGACGACTTCGTCTTGAAGACCTTCCTGGAGCATGGCTTCTACTCGGCCGTTGATGCGTTCGTGCAGCCAGGCTCGATCCAGTTGCAGCACGATTACTGGGCACTCTGCTTGCGGCGCCGGTACGTCGAATTGCTGCTGCCAGTGGCTTAGCGGTTGACCCGTGACCTTGGCGACTTCTAAAGCGCGAATGATACGGCGATGATCGTGTGGGTGCAGTTTGTGGGCGAGCAGCGGGTCGACTTGACGCAAGCGCTCCAGCAGCGCGTCTTGGCCGAATCTTTCCAGGTCCTGTTCCACCGCATGGCGGAATTCCCAATCCGCCTCGGGGCCTAAAAACAGCCCGCGAATCAGACTCTTGAGGTACAACGGTGTACCGCCGCAAATCAGGACCGAGCGACCTCGCGCGTGAATCTGTGCCGCTGCCGCATGGGCTGCTACGACGTAGTTTGAAACGCTGTAGGTTTCGGTCGGAGGGATAATGTCCAACAAATGATGAGGAACTCGGGATCTCAATTGTGCACTGGGCTTTGCCGTGCCAATGTCCATGCCTTGATAAATGGCCATGGAGTCCAAAGAAATGATCTCAGCGTCCAACCGCTGTGCCAGGGCCATGGCCACCGGAGTTTTGCCACTGCCGGTGGGCCCGGTCAAAAACCAACATCTTCGCAAAGGTCGGTGGATCCACTGTTCCATCGAAGGTTGGTCCAAGGTGTTGCTCACGTAAAATGGCGGCGTGCGATGCCTTATCAGATCGGCTCGCTTCCAAAGTCGACCAGCGCTTCATGGTCGTCACGTCACGTCTCTGCGCTCGGCACCTGCCAGTCGGTGTTACATTCCAGCACGCTACTTCCACCAAGCTGAGCAGCGGTTGAAAAGGCATGCGCGGGAGCCAGCAGTCGCATCGAACGCAGGTCGCTCTCTGCCGACCGATGGATGGGAAAAGGGTCGCCCAAGCTGCGATGGCGGTGTTGCGATTTGCTTTGCCGAGTATCATTGCCATTATCGGTCGAAACCGGCGTTTGAATACCCAGCCGGACGTTGAATCGACCTCCAATTTTCTCCCTGCCATGGTCTCAGCATTCTGCCCGCCACTTGAAAGGTCCTCCGTGTCCGAGCCAAAACCGCCCAATCAAACCATCGGTTCGACGGTGCCCGGGCAACCACCCAAGGAACTGCTGGGAACTTCGGACGTACTGGATCGTCTGATGCAGGAAATCCAGCGGCGGGCAAGTGAGCTACCATCCGGTTCTTACACCACTCAGTTGATTGAAGGTGGCGTGGAAAAGATGGGAGCCAAAATTCTGGAGGAAGCCGCGGAGGTTGTGGAGGCAGCTGGGGCCGCGCCGGCCGACGACGGGCATTTGGTGTACGAGGCCTGCGACCTGATTTACCATCTGTGGGTGTTGCTCGGTTCGCGAGGCATTTCCGTCGACGCTCTGCGGGCCGAGTTAGCGCGGCGTGAGGGGACGTCGGGAATTCAAGAAAAGCGACAGCGCCGGCGGTAAAACTCGTCCACCGGTTGCTGCGATACTTCAACTCGCGTCCTAGTCTCGCTCCAGCACTCGTCTCAAATGGCTCGTTTGCCGCGCCGCCTCAGCCCAAAAAAACTAGTCCCGACATCATTTGGATCAGCGTAATCGCATGAGTGATAACCTTCGCATCGGTATTCCCAGCAAAGGCCGGCTCAGTGAACTGGCCACGGGCCTGCTCAATCAAGCTGGATTGCAATTTCGCCGCCAGGAACGGACGTTGTTTGCATTAGTGAAGCAACTGCCAATCGATATTATCTTCCTCCGCACCGATGACATTCCGACGCTGTGTGCCGAGGGTGCTATCGATCTGGGCTTCACCGGCAGCGATCTGGTCGAGGAAAGCGGGCAAGACGTGTTGATCCGCATGCCCCTGGGGGTCGGCAAGTGTCGGCTCAGTCTGTGCGTGCCGGAATCTTCCGAGATTCAAACCGCGGGGCAACTGGATGGAAAACGCGTCGCCAGTAGTTTTCCGGCGGTCACGAAAAGCTTCTTGGAACAGCATCAAGCGAAAGCGCATTTGGTAGAGTTATCCGGCTCGGTTGAAATCATGATTTCGTTAGGTGTCGCTGACGCCATCGTCGATCTGGTGGAAACTGGCAGCACGTTGGCCGCGAATCGATTGCGAGTTTTAACCGACATTGGCCACTACGAAACCGTGCTGATCCAGAACAAGGCTCGACAGAACTCGGAGATGGCCGATCGCATTGTGCGCCGCTTAGAAGGGGTCGTGATTGCTCGAGATTACTCGTTGCTGGAATACAATGTTCCGCGCGCGAAGTTGGCTGAGGCGGAAGCGATCACTCCTGGTTTTAATTCGCCCA
>JANQOL010000526.1 GCA_028289675.1 Pirellulaceae bacterium | reverse complement strand
AGATGAATCGGTCGATCGGATTATCAAGCGGAACGGTATTGCCATCCTGCCTCGGGCCAAACGATGCATCTCTTGGAACGTCCGGAATCCCGCCCGATGCAATGGGCTGCAATGACCACCAACTGCCGTCGGCCTTGGAGCGTTCGCGCAACACAATCTGCTTCGGCCAGGCGGCCCCCTGCTTAATCCAGCGGCGAATGAGCGCCACCTGCTGTTTGGAAAGCGCGTCGCCTTCCTTGGGCATTTGCGGCGGATCGTCGCCGTTGCCGGTAATCAACTCAACCAAGTAGCTCTCGCCGGGCTTGCCGGCGACAACGTATTCACTGGTCGCCAGGTCGTCGAACGTTGCCAACGACAAGTCGCCCTTGGCGTTGTCCGGCTTGTGGCAACGAATGCAGTGAGCCTCGAGAATCGGCTGAATGTCGTGGGCAAAATCGACCGCTTCTTCGGCGCCGTGGGCCGACGGAAGCCCAAGCAGCAGTGCAAGACAGACTACGACACGAATTCTACGCATGGTTTCTCATCAATTGATGCTGAAGGCACTTAAATCGCCGGTTCCAAGATACCGGTGATCACTGAATCGATAAACGGCCGGATCATCGGCAGGCGGGACATCTTTCGAACGCGACGATCACTTTGCATACGTGCAAAAGCAACCGCCCCAGTCTACGCGATCGATCCTGCGGATTCCAACGCTCGCATTTGCGTCTTCCTCTGCGAGTGGCGGGCGTGAGCCCGCCGGTGTGGGGGACGCATCAGATTGTCGCGGTATCCCGGCAAACTTTGCGGGTGGGCTCGCGACGCTGGCGCAGCATGCTGCTGGAAGCGGCTGAAATTGTGCGCCGTTTTCTGCAGCACGTGTTGCCGCGCGGTCTACAGAATGTGCGGGACTTTGGTTTTCTAAGTTCCAACGCGCGGCAATCGATCTAGTCGCTGAAGTGGCTGGTTGTCGCGACAACCAGTTTCATCCGGCATCGCCACAGAGAATCTAAACGCCCACGCGCGAGATCAAATCCTGATTGTTATGTGTCGGGGTGAACAAACGCATTCGTACCGGATGTTGAAGGTAGACCATTTCGCGCGAGTAATCGCTTCCATTGCGACTGCGACCGAACGGGTTCGGCTTCGCGAAGCGGCGTTGCCACAACTAGCGTGAGACCAGAGACAAAGCGACCGGTTAGGGCGTCATCTGGCTTTGGACCGGAGATAGTGCAGCAGATGAATTCGGCAACTCTGCATCGAGCATGGAGTCGCAGCCCGCTGCCACTCTTTAGCGAATCGTATATTTGCTGAACTTTCCTGAGATTGTACTGCGTAACGGGCCAACGAATCCACGTATCAGTTTGGCGCGACGTCAGATCGTCGGCGAAGACCCAGAGAATCTTTCCAGTGTGATCTTGGTCCAACAGAAACGCTTCAAACTTGCCAACCGCGTCGTCAAATTGTGACGGAATATCCGACATTCAGCAGCCCACAGACACCTAACGTTAAGGATTCTATGCCGCTTGTGGGGCGGGTTGAGCATGGCGGGCCGGTTGCCGAGCGGCATGGAATCCCGTTGGACTCGACCGTTTCGCATGCGGCGGCGCTTGGGGTTTCTATTTGGCCGCGTTTTCCACGCTGGCGTTCATTGTAGTGGGGATCGCAGAGCGGCGGCAAGCAAGCGGGCGATGACGTTGAGCGAGGGCCGCGAGCGGGAGGGATGACAACGGTTGGGTGGCACGGTCAACGTACGTGTGTGGCACTGGCTTTGCCGGCGAAGCCAGTGCCACCCAGCCGGCAACACGCCTCGGCCCGCGACATCACGGAGAATCTACACACACCCACGCGAGCACAAATCCTGTTTGTTCGACTTCATCCGTCAACTGAGTGTGTTTCGCATCGACCGTCTTCAACGTGGAACGTAATCTCGTGAAGATCTTGGTCCTTTTGCCACGTGAAACGCATAGTTACGGTGAAATCATCTTTGGTAAACACGCGTACGCTCAGTAGTGTCTCTGTTCCCCATAGCTGCTCTGGTGAATCAAATGCTGGAACGCCAGCGACCGCGTCTGCATATGGTTCATAAAAATCAAACGCCTGATTTTGGATCAGCCCAAGCACTTCCTGCCAGTGTGATTCAATCCAATCGTATCCAGACAACGCCGCCTCCGACGGTCCATCATCGGAACCTGCAGCCAAACATACGGCGATTGGTGTCTTGTAGAACGGGACCGAAACCTCGTCAGCCTGCCAATCGACGTCTTCCGGGTAGAGTTCCCCCAGCCTTGAATGAACGAATGTGTCTTCCATGTGGACCTCGGACAAGCTTTCGCGTGTTGAGTCGATGGCGGAATCGCAACCGCTTGTTGACAACAGGAGAAGTGCGGCAAATATGGCTTTTCTCATGACGTTTAACGTCTGGCATTGCCGGGCCGCCGCGGTTGATGTTCCATTTAAAAAACGCGTTGTGGGCGGCTCCGCGTTCATCGCTTTGTTCTGCAGCATTCAGTTTGGTACATGAAACGCCATTGCCGTCAATATGATCTCTCGATTGGGATCGTCACGCTGTGATTGGGTGCAGTGGAGACAACCATCTCTGCCAGGGGGAAAGCGAATTACTCTGCGGAGATGGGTGGCACCTGCTCGCCTGGTCGCCGCTTGTGAACGTGTTTCACCCGCCTGCGATGTGATTCGTGAGTTCCCATGGCTTCAAGATCATATCACACATCATGAAGAGCACTGGCGAAGCCAGTGCCACCCAGCCGTGGTGGCGGATGAACCGTCGCGCCCAGTGGACATACGCCTGCTCGGTTCGATAGGCGTAGTGCTTGGCCCGCATCGTGAACCGCAAGCGGTCGAGCAGGCGCGGCGGCTGACCGTCTGTTCGATTGATTGCTCCGGCGGGCGCAGACCGATAGACTGGCGCCATGGACAGGTACTC
>JANQOL010000514.1 GCA_028289675.1 Pirellulaceae bacterium | reverse complement strand
CGAGATCCGGCAGCGGTTTCGGGCAGCTCCCGCCCCGAAGCCAGTTGCCCAAGCAATTCGCTGCCGGAGTCGGCGGTTGCCTGCACGTGTTGTCGCAGTTCTTCGCGGCCTGCTTCGCTCTCGACCAAACGAAACAGAGATTCAATCTCTCGCTCCAGCGTCCGCGCGGCAAACTTGGAGGCAAAGCGATTGCTCTCCAGAGACCACTGCTGAACACGCTGGAGGGATTCTTGTTTTGCCACGGAAATACTGCGGGCGGAGAACAGTAGCATCAGCGTCAAAAACAGCGTGGGACCCAAGATGCCCAGCAAGTACAGCGGTCGCCGCGTACGAGCTCGGTTGCGATTGTCGATTGCACCAATGACTTGCTGGACATTGGAGTAGCGTTGTTCGGGCTTCACCGCCAAACATCGGTCGACGATTTGACACAGCGCTTTGTCGATCCCTTGCCGGCGATAGTGCAGTCTTGGTTTGGGGGCTCGGCGGATGGACTCGCGGTAACGGCGCAGGCGCTCTGGCAAAGTGTCCGCAGTGTCCAGCGTCTCCAGCATGTCTGCCGTGCGATATGGCGGGCTGCCCACCAAAATGCTGTAGGCAATCGCGCCCAGGGCATAGACGTCCCAAGCGGCATCTGGGGAAGCGCTCAGGTCCGCCTGTTCGGGTGCCATGAAAAACAAAGTGCCCAGCGAAGGAGTTTGTTCGTCGGTGACGCGGCTCTGTCCAAAGTCGGCCAAACGCGGCCGCCAATCGTGATCTAACATCACGTTGGCCGGCTTCAGATCGCAGTGCAATACGCCCTTGCTGTGCGCATACGACAGACCCTCGGCGATCTCACGGAAGATGGTTACCGATTCCGAAATGCCCAACGCGCCTCGAGCGCGAATCATGTCCTCGAGCGAACCATTCTCCAGGTACTCCATGACGTAGTAGGGCGGTTCCGCTTCCCAACCGACGCCCAAGACCTGGACGATGTAGCGACCAGTCGACATATTGACCAGATGCTGAACTTCACGATTCAGCAGAGACCAGTTGATGCCACCGCTAACCAGATAAAACTTGATCGCTACCTGACGGCCCGTGTTGGTGTCCTGGCCCAACCATACTTGTCCATATGCGCCCTGGCCCAGCAGTTTGTCAATGCGATAGCCCGGCACCTGGGCCGGCGGCACCGTTGCCTTCAGGCTCAGTTGTTCGGCTTTTTCCAAGCCGCCCAATGATTGCTGCTGAGTGAAATCTGAATTCATCTGCTGTTCCATGGCAACTGTTGGCCAGACAGCCGGCGGTTGCCAACCGGCGATAGCGGCACACGCATGATCGTCATGATGAAGTAAATCTTGTGCGCCGCCAGCACTCCATCCCCCAGCCCAATGATCTGCGCCGGCTATTTGATTCTATAGGGTAATGATTGCTGGAC
This sequence comes from Pirellulaceae bacterium, assembly GCA_028289675.1. Lineage (GTDB taxonomy): Bacteria > Planctomycetota > Planctomycetia > Pirellulales > Pirellulaceae > Aureliella. The sequence continues at coordinate 10,011 of JANQOL010000514.1, read as the reverse complement.
GCGACCCTGACCGGCCAGCCAACACCGGTGCCGTAGACGTACCAGCCGCCGCGGGCACCCCTCGGGATACCGATGCCAGGGTTCGATCGCGCATAAAAAAAGGCGAAACCGATTGAGAATTCAATCGGCTCGCCTCACACGGGGGGTGAGAAAGCCAATGCTTTCAGAGCGATTTCCTCCGCTCCACCACTACCCTAGGCCGACATCGGAAGCGACGTTCACGGCTAGGGAGAATTTTCGGGCGGATTCAGTGTTGTGGTTGCAATCTTGACGAATTCGCGCGTCCTAGCGATTTCACCCGCCAAGTGTTCTGAGCGGCATATGGGGTAGTTTGCGTCGTGGGGCGGCCAAGTACCGGGTATTGGCCGGCTGGTGGTGCTCTTCCCGGATTGAGGCCAGTTGAGTGGATTATCCGGATCACGCAATTGCGGCCCTCAACAACTGGCCCGCTTCGTCACGGCAATCCGACCTAACCGGCTGGAGTGTTCTACGTTCCTGTATTGCTGTGCGCTGAAGTGGTCTTTCGCCCCGTGTTCGTTTCTTTCGACGGGGGCACGCTTTACACCCAGCACGGCCCGATACGCCACAACTGTGCCGCCACAACTGCCCACTGCGACGGAAACTGACGTGACCAACAATTCTGCAACAACGATGGATGCCACACAGGTGCAACAGGACGTTCTAGGAGCTCCCGAGCCTGGACGGAAGAACGATCCCTCAGTTGAGGTGTCGCTCAAGGTTCCACCCCAAAGCGGTTCTTCGAACGCTGATCGCGCAAAGCCGTCGGCAGCATCCGCGGCAAACGCGCCGTCGAAGCAGCCAACCGCGGAGGTGTCGGCAGATAAAGCTGACGATGGCGCCGATGCGGCCAAGCCGGGACTGGTCCAGCGCGGGAAACGATGGCTGCGAAACTCCTGGCGATTGTCCGTCGCATGTCTGCTGTCTGCCTTAGGTGGTATGGGTATCACTTGGTGCATGGTGGTTGATGAGCCGGCTGCCCAAGTCTCCGAAGATAGCAACGCTGAAGCGCCGCGGTATGTGGCAGCGCTTTCCCGCCGCCACGAGCCGATTCGTCCTTTGGTGCCCTTCGAAGACCTGAACCCGGACGTGGTTAGTTTGGGGCGAAAGCTGTTTCACGATCCGGCATTGTCGGGCAACGGACGCGTGTCTTGCGCATCGTGTCACCAACCGGCGGCTGGCGGAGACGATGGACTGAAACGTTCGCTGGGTTTGGATGGTCAACCCGGTTCGTTCAACGCTCCCACGGTGTTGAATGCAGCACTCAACTGCCAGCAGTCTTGGGATGGACGCAGCCCGACATTGGAACAACACGTTGATGGACCACTGACCGATCCCGCCCAGATGGGATCCGACTGGGAACGCATCCTCAAATACCTGACGACCGAAACCAGTTACCTACGCGAGTTCCGAACTCACATGGAGGGCGATCCGACCCAGGAACGCGTGCGCGAAGCTATCGCCACCTATGAGCGGTCTCTCATCACAGTGAATTCGCCATTTGACCAGTGGCTTGGTGGCGACGAATCGGCCTTGGGAACCGAGGCATTATCGGGCTACTACACATTTCACAAACTGAATTGCGTCGCCTGCCATCAAGGTGAATTGGTGGGTGGATCGATGTTCCAACCCTTGGGCGATATGCGAAAGTACTTTACCGCCAAGCGGCAGCTGGACGAGAGGGATTGGGGGCGCTTCCACGTCACGAAACGCGATTCGGATCGCTTTGTGTTTCGCGTACCCGGCTTGCGAAATGCCGAATTGACCGCGCCCTATTTTCACGATGGTTCGGCGGCCACGTTAGAAGACGCCGTGGAAGCCATGATTCGTTATCAGGTTGGCCAGGAGCCCAACGACGAAGAGGTTCGCCGCATCGCTATCTTCCTACGCACTCTCACCGGCGACTTGCCCGAGTAGTCATGCCCGAGTAGTCATGCTCGAGTAGTCATGCTCGAGTAGTCATGGCCACCAGCCTCGCCTGGCAGTTGATCTGTACACTGTCTTGCTTGCAAACTGTCCTAACGCTCGTATTCGCCTGGGCTTGCGTTGGAATGCATGAATCGCCGTGCTGTACCTGGGTTAACCGCCGGAAGCCCAATCCTGCCAGAATTCATACAGCTCGCCCGGATCGCAACCGAGCTCGGCTTGAACGGCGGACCAAAAGTCCGGCGCATTGCTGACTAAGAGAGCTCTGACTTTGGCTGGCCCAAAGCGCGAGTGCAGGAAATGCAGCAGGACTGCCCCGTCGACGTAAGGATCCCTCACCTCGAATCTCTCAGAGACGCGTTCGCGGTCGCCAACGACCAGACGCTGATACTTGTCCAACGTTTGCAAATTGGTCGAGTTTGACAGGGTCAAACCCAGGTATTCTTCATAACCTTGGACAAACCAATTTGGAGCGTCAAAGAACCGCCAGCCCTCCGGTTCATGGCCGGACAGCAGGTCCAGCAGCACGGTCACGTACTCGTGAACGACGGTTTTAAAGATGGTGTCGCTGCCAATGGGCTGGCCCAAGTTGTTACGGTACTGCTGCCCAACCGAAGAAGGTGTTAAGAGATGGAGATCAGCATGATAAAGACCATCTCTCGTTGAGGTTTCCAAGGTCGTTTGGACCGCACTGGCCCGAGAATTCGGTCGCGCATAGAGCCACACATCAATCTGCGCCGAACGCAATAGCTGTTGTGCCGGCAGATCCGCGAAGTAGTTGGTCGCTTGCGCCACCGCATGATCTAAATAACCGGCAACTTGATCGACGTCCTGCTGATGGCTCTCCAAATAATGCAGGTGGTAGAACTCGGTCTGCTTGGTTTGCCAAGCTGGCTGGATCGGATTCGTGATGTCGACAGCGCTAGACGAAGCCGTCGGGGGAGGCGATGTACGCTCTGCCGCGACACCTTTGATGGCGTAGTACAGCGAACCGATGCTGGACACGCGGCTAGAACCGGGAGTCAACACTGGGTAGATCGACAAGTGCAGTGAGCCAGGTTTGACGATCGAAAAACGCAGCGAGAATTCACCGGCGCCGCGCTGAATCTTGAGGCTGCGTCGGTCGCCTTTCAACTCGCCATTCGAGCACCATTGTTCGAGCGTGGCTTCCGCAACCGACTCCAGTTGATAACGTCCGCGGACCAAGTAGCGCTCGGGAGAATCTGCGGGTAATTCAATCAATGACTCAATTGTGATGGAGTCGCCCGGTCGAAACAAATGCCGCGTGATTTGAACAACGGGACCACGGACGGCCGGACCATCCTCCTTGAGCTCCGATTCACTCGACGTTTGACGGGCAGCGGTCGGCGGGGACCGCATGGCGGTCGCTTCGTGTCGAGATGATCTGTCTTCGACCACCTGTCGTAGATCTGCGTCCAACGGGCTCAGCTGGAGCGCCAATCCGGGGCGAGCGCCGCGCAACCAGCGGTGAAATTCGGCCAGGGCGTGAAATCTCCTGGATTTCGCTTCGGCGTCCGCGGCGTGTCGACCCACACGCCGAATCTCTTTGCCCGACACAAACGCCCCTTCGTGCCAATGATAGTCTCCAAAGTCATTCAAGCACTTGCCGGTCAGGGCCAGCATCCCTTGGTTAGCCAGTTGGCGGCGAAAATAGCTGTCGTCCCCCAATGCGTCGTACAGTTCTATCAATCCATCGGGATACCCTAGTTCCGCCAACGATTTCGCAGCCGCCAAACGGAGCTCGTCATCTTCCTTGAGCACGTCCCGCAGTGCGTCGGCCGCCCCCGACAACTTGTGAGCCCCAATCTGCAAAGTACAGATTCGACGGATTTCGGCGTCCGTATCCTCCAGCCCGCGGATGAAGACGGGTAGAGCTTCGGGACGCGCCGCATGATAGTCCCGGAGTAGTCGCAGAGCTTCACGGCGAACGTGTGCTTCCTGGTGGCCAGCTGCATGCACAACTATTTGCACCGCCTGATGGTCAAAAGCCATCAGCTCCTTTTCGCGGGCCAGCCGCTGGTCTTTACTAGTTGCCTCGAGTACCCGCTGGAACGCGGCAGCCGCGGTGTCGGCGGTTCGCTCTTGCGCTCTGCCAGTGGGATTGTCGGGGGCTGGTACGTCGGCCCAAGCCGAGTGGGCGATGGGAAGACATAGACAAGTGGACATGAGCCCAAGTTGCAATAACCAGCCACCCGGCATACGTCGCAGTGTGGTAGTTTGGTCTGGGTGCTGCACCAGGCGCAACACCCGCTGTTTGAACTCCGATGGCCGCTCACCGGAAGCTGCGACTCCGAAGAAAGGCCCCACGCGCACGACTGGCTGGGCGCGGACCAATTCCGCCACTTGCACCAGGGTATCCGCGTACCGTGCCCGCGCGTGACCACAGGCGATGACCCAGTCATCGGCCACATGCTCTCGCTCCCGACTTAGATAGCCGCTGACCAACCACACGCCAGGGTGAAAGAAGCCGATGGCTTCGAACGTCCGTTGCAACCAGTTGATCAACGGGTCCCAACGCCGAATATGCGCCAGTTCATGCAACAACAATGTTTCCAGCTGGTACCCGGTCAAGTGATTGCCCAGATTGACGGGCACCAGCACCATCGGCCGCAGTACGCCGACCACCATCGGTACGGCCACACGATCGCAGTAGGCGACCAACGGGGCGAACTTGAGTCCCAGTTGTATCGCACAACGTTCGACAATTGGCAACAGATCCTGTTGTGCTGTCTTGCCGTCCGCCTTCTTCCTGAGTGCCACGCTACGCAATTGTCCCAGAAAAAGTCTCGACATCATCAATCCGACGCCGACTGCGTACATGGCGACAAGCCAGCCGATCGGCATACCGCGGACCAAGGAATCATCGATGGCCTGCAGGTCGGAATGATCCGCTCGGGACACGAGACTTGATGTCACCGCCGAATCCAAGTTCTCAACCGCAAGTTGTTCGTCTAGTGTGGGCGATCGCTCTACCGCATCCACTGACCCCTGAGTGCCCGTCAAATGTTCGCTACTGGACGGCAGAGTGACTTGCACGTCTGCCAACGTTCCAACTGCAGCAGCCGGCGGAACAACGCAGCAATACGTGACCGGCAAACTAGCGCCCATCAATCCCATCACAGTCAATTGGAACCGATATCGCACCAGGGCACTCGCTGAGCGTAGGACGGCGGTACCTGCCATGACCACCAACGCTCCCAAACTGGCTTGCCACACAAAGTGCATTAGCGTGAGCCCAATGCGCCAGACCAATTCAGGGTTCAACTGGCTGAGATTGTCCATGAAGGTCTCCTAGAGCGCGATTCGATTTAGTCTTGTCTTGTTTCGTTCGAGGTGAGCACGGCCTGGCTGCCGCAGCGCTATTCATCCCGCAGTTTGCGATTGATGATACGTCTGAGTTCCTTCAGTTCATCGCTGTCGACCGATTTGACGTCCAACAATTTCAAGACGACGGCCGACATGGATCCGTCAAACACCCTGTCCACCACATCCCCCAATACACGCTCGGAAACTTCGGCTTCCGAGATCCGCGGCGAAAACAGATACGCGTTTCCCTTCGCCCGGCGGTTCAGGTAGCGTTTCTCAACCATGGTGTTGAGCGTCGTAATCACCGATGTCTTGGCCAGTTCCCGCTGTTCGTCCGCCAATCCAGCTTGTACTTCCCTGGCCGACAGCGGCGCATGCCGCCACAACAGCTTGAGAATCTGAAGCTCTAACTCAGTGGGATAGCGAGAAGCGGGGCGAGCCATCAATGTCGTCCTTCGAGATTGTCTTCCAACTCCAATTCGGTCTGCAAGCGACTTGTTGGAGCCCTGCCTTCGTCGACCTGCATCGACGATTCGCCTGCTTCGGCCTTCTCGGCAGGACTCAAGACGTGCGATTTCGACGACGAAGCGAGGTTGAACACAACCTTTTAAATGAAGTGTCTAGTTTTGTAGACGATAACGCTCGCAGGATTCGCCGTCAAGCTAAATCGTCTAATTAAATAGACATTTTTGTTGTCAGTTTAAGATGACGCAGCGCGACACTGACGAGCTAACGAGAGAGATCCGATAGGTGAGCCACGACCCAGCTTTCCTCTTGCTGGATGAGCAATCCGTTCAACTTGCCGGACTGGGCATCGACGACCGGGGATCCGTTCAGTGTTTCTGAGATAGGTACCCCTGGTGCAATCTTCAGACCCGTCGGTTTCAAAACGGACAGCCGAGTACCATCCAAGGCCAGGGGTTCACTCAGTTCAGGATTAACTACCAGCAGCACCGACTGACTCGTCCAGGCAGAGCTCACCTTGGACGTGGGCCAGGTATCCAGTCGGGCCACCGCCGGGAACTTGAGCGCAGCCAAACCACCGGCGCGAGTCACCTGCTCAGCGTTAAACACAAAACTCTTGCCAGCGACTTCGATCTTGACTTCGGTGTTGGCCGCCACAGCTTCTTCCACGAACGAAGTGGGAACTCGCAGGCTTCCATCGTTCAAGGCGACGCTCCAGCAGTGGGCCGTGTGCCGACGATACAGTCCTAACCAGGAAGCCTGCCAACTGGCGACGACCCGGACCGGCCGCGGGAACTCTTGGCCGTAAGAGCGATGATGGCCAACGGCAATGCGTGGTTGCCACTCCAGCCACTCAGGCAGAGGCTCGGCTTCCAAGACAAAACGATGCCCGGTGACCACTCGCGGGCCAGGTGATTCGGGCGTCGCAAACGCGATGCCGCCTCGCAGCCAAGCCGAGAGCGAGTCTACGGCGATGTGGACACCACGCAAGTTGGCATCGATCTTGATTCCGCCAATGGCCCACCATTTTGAATTCGAGCGCACGAGCTCTGCGTATTCAGTATCGATGACCGCCCCGATCTTTACTGTGGCTCCATCACTGGACAGCCCCACATTGGACACGCGGCCGACTTCCAAGCCGCGATAGGTTATGGGAGCGCCGCGCACCAGCCCCAGTCGATTCGGAGCGTCCAACTCGATCTCGAGCGAACCGCTTCTTCGGGGTAATGGAGGAGGCGCTGCCAGCCCAACGAACTCGCTCTGCAGTGCGGCCTCGTCGGTGGCCGGTTCCATGGCGATGTAGCGCCCTCCAATCAGTGTTTCCAGCCCTCGGATTTCGGTTAGGTCCAGGCGCGGGCGCTCGATCCAAAACTGCGACCCAACGCGTGCCAGCCGGCGGGCCGCCCCGACCAAACGGACGCCGACCATCACCGAATCGGCGGATTCACTCAGTTCGACGTACGTCACCTCACCCACCGAGATTCCTCGATAGCGCACCGTGTCGCCCACCTCCAAACCTTCACCAGCCGGAAATTGAACACGGATCTCCGTCGAGTCGCCGCGGGTAATGCTCAGAGGAGTTTCCAGTCCGACGAACTCCCTGGCTGGTGGCGCTTCCTGGTCACCGGGAATCACGCCCAGATACTTTGCGCCCAACACGGTATCCAGCCCGCTGACTTGCCCCAACCGAACACGGGCTCGCTCGATCCAGAATTGACTCCCTTGCACGGCTAGCCGCTCGTTACCGGGGGACAGCAGGACTCCAACATCGACACCACTGAGATCTTCGGAGATTGAGACTTCACTCACCGCCCCGACATCGATTCCCCGGTAGCGTAACGTGTCGCCCGCCTTCAGGCCGTGACCGTCTTCAAAGTGAATCGTGATGGGCTCGCCTTGGGACTGCAGACTGGTCACCACCAAGCCGATGGCCAAAACGGCGCAGATGCCCGTCAGCCACCAAAGCCGAGTTTTCAATCGGGCTTGCGCGGACTGTTCGGCAGTGCGGATCACCGCCTGTGGAGCGTCGCTGCTCATGCCACTTCCCTCTCGTCCCATATCGCATGTGGATCGAACATGACGGAAGCAATCATGCTCATCGCCACACACATGACGAAGGCAATGACGGCTGGACCCAGCTGGAAAGAAACCAAGTCGCCCAACTTGACCAATGTTACCAGTAGCGCCAGTAGCAAGACGTCCATCATGCTCCACCGTCCCGTCCACTCCACCACGCGGTATGTCCACGCGCGGTGCTGCCGGTGCGTCAAACCAATGTGGCTAAGCTCCAACAGCGCCACCAACTTGAGCAATGGTAAGACGATAGAGAACAAGAGAACGACAAAGCCAACGAAAAAATTGCCATGCCAGATCAAATCCAACGTTCCGCCCAATAGACTCGTGGCATGATGATGTCCCAGCTTTTCGATATCCAAAATCGGCAGTAGGATGGCTGGAAAGTACAGGATCAGGCCACCCAGGGCCGCTGCGAAGCACCGCGCCGAACTCTGCTGCCCGCTGCGGCGCCCCGTGTCGATGATGGATTTGCAGCGCACGCACTCCGCCTCTTCCCGACCGGTGAGTTCAGGAACAACATGGACCAAGCCACAACAATGACAGGCTCGAAGATTGGCTGGCATCGCAGTCGTCGCCGCAAGGAACAACGGAATCATTGACCATCCGCTTCGCCGGTGGTTCGAGGAAGGCTCCCAAAGGAGCCACCAAGCAAAACGTCCGCAGCCCCAACGCGGGCACACCGGCACCATGGTTAAGACTAAGACACACTGACGCGCGATGCCAGTAGGCGCATTGGATTCATCAGTTGTTGCTTTGGCGGCGGTTCGAGGAGCGATGCCCACTGGATCGAATCGTCCGCGCGGGAACTCGAACTACGGGATTGAGCCGCAAGAGGTGCGGTAGAACCCGCTGAACTGATGCGGTAATCCACAAGGGCCTGAGCCTCGGTCACCAGGGCGCTAACTCGCCCGGTTGGTCACCCGCCATGTTGACGCCCAACAAGGAGATTTCACGCGAAGGAAAAGCGCGTAGTTGCCGCATCGAAGTCATTGCCATGATATCCAGAAAATGTGCCGTCATTGAAGTAAGCTAGAACTCACTCCGACATCTCTCGACACATGTCGGGCGCCGTCGACTTTTTGGTCTCCGTGCGGTAGCCTTATCCCGCAAATCTTCTTGGCTGTTAACTCAGGGCTGTCCTTCTCAATCGCAAGGAGGATTGCCAATGCTGCACAGATATGAACAAAGTTGGCATGACTGTTGAGCCACTAACAGAATCCAATCCCTCGGTGACGCGCTGGGTGCATGAGCTTCGTCATGGAGATGAAGTGGCGGCTCGACGGTTGTGGGAGTTTGTGGGCGCGCGATTGATCGCTACTGCTCGGCGGGAAGTTGGTCAGGTAACTCCACGTGGCTACGACGAAGATGATGTCGCGCAGAGTGCTTTTGGAGCGCTGTGCGCATCGGTTCGAAAAGGCGCGTATTCTGACTTGGCGGGGCGCGGTGAACTGTGGCAACTGCTCAGCGTGATCACCCTGAATAAAGCTCGGCGGAAGGCTCGCGATGAGTCCAGGCGGCGGCGCGGAGGTGGGGTTGCTCATGCAACGCTCACGGAAGAATTATGTGAACAGGCTGTTGCTCCCGACGGTGACCCGGCGGTGAAAGTGATCGCCCAGGATGAATGTGCGCGGCTGCTGAAGCTGTTGGATCGACGGGAAGTTCGGCTCGTCGCTTTACTGAAAGTGGAAGGGTACACGAACACGGAAATTGCTCGTCAGCTTGGCTGTACACGGAGGTCCGTGCATCGACGGCTGGCCCTGATTCGGGAAGTGTGGGCTCGGGAACTTTCGTGAGGCGTGCTGTGGACGACGACTCTTCGTCAGCGATCAACGAAGCAGTGAGTCGGGCGACAAGTCCCCATCTGCGCGGGAAACCTGAGTCGGCCTCGTCGGGGCCGGAGTTATCACTTCGTCCACTACGAAACCTGGCGCGTGACTTCGATCTGGAAGACTATTGCGACGCGTTTGAGAAAGAATGGTCGGCTGACAGCCCGCCGGGCCAAGCGGTGGCGGAAGCGGTCTCCAGCGTCGACCAGTCGCTTCGGCCGGCATTGGTCACGGAACTGGTGGCCAGTGATCTGGAACTGCGTGCAAAATGCGGTGACGTTCCGGATCGCCATCAATATGCGGAACAGCTGCCTCAGTTTACCAGGGAGATCAAGGCGGCTTTCGACTGGGTGGAAGTCGAACTGAACACCGT
>JANQOL010000292.1 GCA_028289675.1 Pirellulaceae bacterium | reverse complement strand
GGGCTGTCCGACTGATGCTCCCAACTCGGGAGCCGCACGCTTGCAGCCCGGTAGGCAACCGATGACCAGGAGCCAGCCCACCATGACCGCAAATAGACTACTCCAGCCGGCTTCCCAACCGACGCGCTGTACCCGAGTTACCACTGCTGCACTCAACTCCAATAACGTGCGTGTTTGTTTCAATAGAGCATTCATCGTGGTGTAGCCGGTGGTCACGAAATAGAGAAACCACTTCGTTGTTAGGGTTGGCCATGTGTCCACGCGATGCACATTAGAATGCCCAAGTTCGGTTCATGATCATCGACAATCTTATCACTTGGCAAGTCTGCTTGCTGCCCGCAGCGGACTGTAGTTGGGTGAGCAAGTTGCCGAGTTCAAGGCACCTCGATTGGCGTGGGCCTTCGACGACAGGCCAGCTCAAGCCGCGACAAGCCAGCTTAAGTCGCGACAAGCTAGCCAAGTCGCGGCAAGTTGGTTAGCCTTGGCTATAGAAGAACGGGGGACCGTTTCCACGTTGTTTGCTCATGCGATTCCAGGGCCAGGGATGTTACGAAAAGCAATCGGTTTCGGATTCTTGGCAGTGGCCGTGTTTGCACTGGCGCGGGCTGCCGGCTGGTACGTCAACCGAGCACCCATCGTAGCAACACAGCGGTCAGTGCGAGAGCTTGTCGACCAGTTGGACGGCCACTACTACTACGACTACCAACTGGTCGATGCGAACTTGGAAACAGAATCTTTGGTAGATCCGAGTGCGGCGGCGCAGCATTGGCTGAGCGCTCCGCTGGGCACGGATTGGATGCACGATGTGTTCTACATTACTTTTTCGCAATTTGATGGCGTTCCGGAAGATGGCGGCCAACATGCGCCGCGCGGTGAAATTGGTGACGAGCAACTGGTTCCGTTGACTGGTCTGGCAAGCGTGAAATGGTGGGCGCTGTCCGGGACGGCTATCACCGACGCTGGCGTTGCATCGCTGGGTGCATCGGCTCCGCCAGAGCGGCTGTGGCTCGGGCAAACCCAGCTCTCCGACGACGGGCTTGTTAGTTTGTCGCAGTTTTCGTCACTCGAACACTTATCGATTGAGTCCACGCCGACCACGGACCGGGGGCTGGCCGCCATTGCCAAGTTGCCGCGTTTGAAGTTTTTGAGTCTGGGGAGTCCCTACATGACCCCCGACGGATTGCGGTTGCTGGGGGGCATTTCGTCGCTCGAGTCTCTGCACATGGATCGTGCCCCCGTCGACGAAAGTGTCTTGCAGGCCTTCGCCAAGCTCAAGCAATTGAAGACGCTGTCGTTGCGCGGAACTCCAACCACGGACGCGGCTCTGGCCCATCTTGGTCAGTTGACTCAACTGGAGACGGTACATCTAGATGGCACACTGCTGACTGACCAGGGGATGCCGGCGACAAGTGGTTGGTCAAATGTACGCGAGCTGACTCTGTCCTACACTCGCATCAGCGATGCAGGCATCCGCCACTTGGCGAAATGTCGATCGCTGAGGCAGATCCAATTGCGACAAACACAGTGCAGTTTGGGCGGCATCTTGGAGGTCTTTCACCGAGACCAGCAACGCACGCTCGTCGATGCACTGCGGCTAGTGTTTGACACCAAAAGTAGCGCTGATGGGCAGCTGGTGTCGGTCGACTTGAGCCCGATTGTTGTCGTCGACGCGGACCTGGCGGATTTGAGCTCGTTGTCTCAGTTGCAATGGCTCGACATCTCGAACAATCAACTCAGTGATCAAGGTGCCCAGGCTTTGGCCGACATGGGTTTTGAACAGCTGAGCCTGCTCAAGATTGGCAATTCGCAGGTCACTGACGACGGCTTGAAGGCACTGATCACGCTGCCTGCCTTGCGCAATCTAGAGATTGGCTCCTCGCCGATTTCCGATGCGGCGTTGCAGTTTGCGTCACAGACAAGACCGGCGTTGCGGATTACCAGAGAGGCTGTAGTCGGCGGAAGATAGCTCGTTTTTGACACTTTGTGTTCCGCTCCGCAGGTGCCTTGGATCACGCTGGAGGAGCGGCAACAGACCGGTTGGTGCAAACTGCAGCGTGTCACGCTAAGCTGTAGGGCCGACGCACCGGCTGCTGGCCGGTCAGCGTTCCCCTGAGCTCCACCTACTCTTGGCCGTGCCGCTGATGCTGAGCGGCGCGTGCATCCCGCGTTAAAACTCGCTCGAAGGACGAACTCTCAATGAGTACAGCAACAGAACAAACTACCGGTGTCGGGCGCCTGCCCTATTGGCTCATTCCATCGACAACGCTGGTCAGCTTGGTTGCCGGGATTGTCAGCGAGTTGATTATTGACGCTAACAAGAGACGTTTTTGGACGAACGAGCCTGGGTTGCCTCCGTTTCCTCCGGAGTTCATTCGGGAACGAATGTGGAATCAGATTTATAACCACATTATTTGCTATGGCGCCCTGGGAGCCATCTTGTGTGGTTTGCTTGGGCTGGTGATTGGCAGTGCCATCAATAGCAGCCGCGGCATTATGGGCTTTGTCACTGGATCTCTTGCTGGTTTGGTGGTCGGCGCCGGCTTGGGAGTCGTGGGACATTTTGTTTCCGAAAGCCTGCAACAAGCGACCATTGAGGGCATGTTTAAGGCGATCATTATTTTTACGCCGCTGTGGATCGCTATTTGCTTGGCCGCAACGTTGTCCACGCTCGTGATTATCAAGCGTATGGATCTGCTCGGCAAAGCAGTAGTGATGAGCATTTGCTTTGGTCTCCTGGCAAGCATTTTGTATCCGCTGTTTGTGTCGATTTTGCATCCGCTGAGCTGGCCAGGGATTATCATTCCTGAGCATCGGGCCGCTCGCCTGGCCTGTTGTGTCCTTGGTTCACTATGCACTGCGACTGCGGTTTTGTTGACGCTGAAGAAAGTCATTGTTCCGCCGGCGGACGCCGAGGCAGCCACTGAGGACACGTCGCGCTCGATCTCAGAGCTGACGATCGTGCGCCCCATACTGTGGGTCATCGGTGGCTTGGGACTGATCGCTTTCGTGCTTCAATTGGTTGGTGTGCTGCCCAATACGATTTTGCCCACATCCATTCTGTTCGTGTGTCTCATCGTGGTCGGCGTGAACGCGTTCCTGGTGGGGCGGCGCCATGGACGCTTGAGCCAATTGGCTGCAGCATCGTGAAGCTGGGGCACGGCAACGCGATTTCAGGCAGATAGCACTCCGAAAGGTTGTTCCCGGTTAGATCGCGTCGGTGTTTAAGCCCAACACCTGCAACACCACGGATCGGGCACGAGCGGCCACCACCATTGCTGATCCTTGCAACCAATGGGACCGCACATACACCTGGCGGCCTTCAATCCGCGTGACGGTGCCGAATTTGATTCGTTCCCTCAGTGACTCAGCGTCGACCACAGGAGAAAGCTTCAAATGAGTTGTGCGGTATCCCCACTGCCACCACGAAATATGGAACCAATTCTCATCGTCCAGTAGGCTGGTAGCCAGGTGCTCGGCAATCTGCGCGTTTAGCGTTGCATTGCCTTCCAAGACCACAGTCACGGTGTTGCTCTCGTTCCTGGGACAGCCCAGGCAAACGGAACAAAGGCACAGTAACAGAAACAACTTGGCCAGCTTGAGTCGCATTCGCGTGACCTCCTCGATCAACTAGCTTCTCGCGCGCATTGCTGTCTGTGGCCTCTCACATAGGTGCGCCGCATAATTGACGTACTGAGTTCATCGGATGTCGAGCAATTCTCCGTCTTGTTATGATACGTGACGGTCCCTGTCGGGTGCAAGGAAGACCGATAGCGCTCAGTGCCAACATCGAAATCACACGGACCAACATCGGCTCGTAGCTAGAGCGATTTACCTTTTCGTGCGACCTTGTTTCGGCCGATTCAGGCCGTGTTTTCGTTGATGGCACAAGCCATATGCCCGTGCGGCTCGCATTAGATGCCGTTGGTCCGAATCCCGTAATCCCTTTCGTGAAAGTCCGAGTCGGCCATGTTGCATCGCGTTTTCGCCAGGTGCCTTGCGTCCGCAGCGCTCATGCCGCTGTTCACCGTTTTCTTGGGCATGCTAAGTGCTGCGGACAAGCCAAACTTCATTGTGATTTTAAGTGATGACCAAAGTTGGGTTGGCTCGTCACAAGCGATCATTCCAGGGAATGAACGTACCAAGAGTGACACGTTTCACACGCCTCAAATTGAACGACTCGCAAGTTTGGGCATGCGGTTTACCCAGGGGTATTCGCCAGCAGCATCCTGTTGCCCGACGCGGCGGGCGATTCAAACCGGCATGGTTCCGGCACGTCACGAATACAGCGCTGATCGAGCGGGGTGGACAGCTGCCTACCGTCAGTATCTGAATATACCTCGCATGCTGAAGGCTGCGGACGAAAGTTATGTGACGGCCCACTTTGGCAAGTGGGACCATCGCTACGATGGGATTTCTCCTGCGGAGCAAGGATATGACATCTCCGATGGTGTTACCGGGAATGCTGACGGAGGCGCCAAAGGATCCGGCGGTCCCGCTGCTGCGAGTGATCCTAAACGCATTGACTACCTGACGAATCGAGCCTTGCAATTCATCACTACCCAGCATGCGCAAGATCGTCCTTTCTACCTACAGATTTCGCACTACGCAGTGCACCTGGATGTTTACTATCGCAAATCAACGCTCCAGCGCGTTCGGAAACGCAGCGTTGTCGGCCGGAAGCACCCGATGCCCGAGTTTGCTGCCATGACGGAAGATTTGGACGCTGGCGTTGGCCGCGTCTTGGACAAGTTGATAGAGCTGGATTTGCTCGAAAACACCTACTTGATCTATCTGTCTGACAACGGAGGGCGAACGTCAATTCCGAAAGCACCCAGATCGACGGTGGATCGCAATGCTCCACTAAGGGACGGAAAACACTCTTTTTATGAAGGTGGTATTCGCGTCCCATTCATTGTTGCGGGACCTCGAGTCGAACCCGGTTCGGTGTCGGACGTGCCGGTGACAGGGGTGGATTTGTTGCCGACGTTGGCCGACTTAGCTGGATATCCCGCACCGTTGCCGAGCCAAATTGACGGAGGATCGATGCGAAGTGTGTTGCATCAAACGGAGTCCTCGACCGTCCGCCGAGCCAAACCGTTCCTGGTCTTTCATCAGGCCGTCGATCGTACACCGCTCTCAGCAATTCGCTTGGGCGACTACAAACTGGTTAAGACATGGCGCACGAACCAGTTGGAACTGTTTGACCTGTCCCGCGATCTATCTGAGGTTGACGACCTGGCGGAGCGGATGCCGGAGAAGACGGGCGAATTGCACCAATTCCTGATGGACTATCTGGTCGATATTCAAGCCGCTATTCCTTCATTCAGTTCACAGACAACGAGCGGCTCTCGGGCTCTTTCTGCCGCTGCGAAAACTCAGCCGACCGCCGAGGTCCGGCAAGTGCTATTGCCGAACACAGAACGTCCGAATGTCTTACTGTTGGCCATCGATGACCTGAACGATTGGGTCGGTGCACTGCGTGGCCATCCACAGGCGCAGACGC
>JANQOL010000479.1 GCA_028289675.1 Pirellulaceae bacterium | reverse complement strand
TCATGGTGAAGGACGTCAACCCGACCGGCGACTCCGGCATCCGCTATCCCGTGGTGATGAACAACGAAATGTTCTTTACCGCCACCTCGGCCACAGGTTCCAACCAACTCTGGAAGACAGATGGCACGGATGCCGGGACCGTCTTGGTCAAGGATGTCAACTCGCGCCTGCTGGTCAATGCTGGCAACGGCACGCTGTTCTTCAATGGCGATGATGGTACGCACGGTCGGGAGCTCTGGAAGTCGGACGGCACGCCCGATGGCACGGTGTTGGTCAAAGACATTAACCTAGGCAACGCTCCTAGTCACCCGGCTCATCCGGCGACCGATGGCCAAGGGAACCTCTATTTTGCGGCTCTCAGCAGCGGGGCGGGCTCCGAGTTGTGGACCAGTGACGGTACCGACGCCGGCACTTTCATGATTCTCGATATTCGGCCGGCAGGGAATAGCTCGGCGCCCCACGAGATCACGGTCGTCAACGACCTGGTTTACTTCGCGGCCTGGGACCCAGATTTCGAAAGCGACTTGTGGGTTACGGACGGTACTTCCGCTGGGACACGGATGATCCATGATCCGCCCGTGGGTGTGCGGCCCAATAGGTTGACGAACATCGAAGGCGTTCTTTACTTTCAATCCAGCGATGGCGTAGCAGGCCTTGAGCCATGGCAGGCTATCGATGGAGTCGCGTCGATGGTCGAAGACCTGAACCCCGGTCCGGCTGATTCACGCCCCGAGGGCTTCACCGCCGTCGCAGGAGGCATCTTTTTTCAAGCAACCGACGCAACTTTAGGTTCCGAGTTATGGGGCGTACGCAATGCTCCCCCCACAGCCATTGATTTGCAAAACGCGACCACGCAGCTGAGTGAGGACACCGACACGACCGCCGCCATCGCACTGGCGGACATAGCCGTCACCGATCCGGACGGTTTGGGCGACAATCAAGTGAGCCTTTCCGGCCCCGACGCTGGCGCCTTCGAAATCGCAGGTGGGCAATTGTGGCTACAGGCCGGCGTGATGTTGGACTTTGAGACTCAGCCCAGCTACCGCATCACGGTGAATGTGGACGATCCATTTGTCGGCACGACGCCAGATGCCAGCACCGATTTCACTTTGACCATTACGAACGTCAACGAGCCGCCCACGGATTTGACGTTGTCCAATCAGCAAATCGATGAAAACGTCGCCATCGGTACCGAAGTGGGCGCCTTCACCACCACCGATCCGGACGCTGGCGACAGTCATACTTACCAACTGGTCACGGGCACGGGAGACGCTCACAACAATTTGTTTTCCATTTCCGGCGACAAGCTACTAACCGCCGGTGTTTTGGATTTTGAGCAGGCAGCGTCACTGAGTGTGCGTGTTCGCTCGACAGACGCGGGAGGCTTGCCGATCGAGCGCGTCTTCTCCATTACAGTGAACAACGTCAATGATCCACCCACCGACTTGACACTCAGTCCATCCACGATCGAGGAAAACTCTCCGGTGGGCACGTTGGTGGGCATGCTATCTGCCACCGACCAGGACAGTAGCGTACTCACATATGCGCTCGTGGCAGGAGCAGGGGACACACACAACAGTTTGTTTAGCTTGAACGGCGACGAACTGTTATTGCAAGGTGCTTTGGATTTCGAATCGGCGAATAGTCTGTCGATTCGCGTACGCGTCACGGACGAGGGCGGAGCTTTCTCGGAAGGCGAATTGCCAGTGTCAGTCGTTGATGTCAACGAGGCGCCGACGGAAGTGACCTTGCAAAACGTCATCAACAGTCTGGCCGAAGACCATCCTACGGCGACCGCCGTCGTCCTGGCCGACATCGCTGTTGTTGATGACGCGCTGGGCACCAATGTTCTCCAGTTGACTGGTCCCGATGCCGACGTGTTCCAGATCACCGCCAATCGATTGGAACTGAAACCTGGCTTTAGCTTGGATTTTGAAACCAAGACGAGTTACTCGGTTACGGTGGAAGTCGACGACGCGACCGTTGGAAATTCTCCGGACGCCAGCGTCGACTACACGTTGACAATCACCGACGTGAACGAGGCCCCAACCAGCATCGCGCTGGCGCCGAGTAACATCGACGAACACGTGGCCTCTGGCACGCAAATTGGCCTGCTGTCGACCGTTGACGACGACACGGGAGACACGTTCACCTACACCTTGGTAGGCGGTACGGGCAGCACGCACAATCACTTGGTCACGATTGTTGATGACCAGCTATTGACCGAAGCGGTGCCGGATTTCGAGGCAACTCCTGAACTACTTGTGCGGATCCGCACCACCGACAATGGCGGCCTATTCCTGGAAGGTGAGTTCACCGTCACCATCAACGACCTCAACGACCCGCCCACAGATCTGGCGCTGACACCCAATGCAATCGATGAGCACAGTCCGATTGGCAGCACGGTGGGCGACCTGGTCGTGCAGGACCAGGACGCGGGCGACAGTTTTGTCTTTTCTTTCGTCCCAGGCGATGGCGATACCGATAATTCGCTGTTCGTGATCGATCAAGGCCGTCTATTGGTGGACAGCGATCTAGATTTTGAGCAGCAGGCGCAACGATCAGTACGTCTGCGAGTCGTCGATGCTCAGGGCGCCGCCTTAGAACGCTCACTGACCGTAAACATCAACGACGTCAACGAAGCGCCTGAAAACCTGTTGCTGGCCCCTGAGGAGATTGCCGAGAATCAACCTCCGTCGACGGAAGTTGGTACGTTTTCAGCGACCGATCCCGACCAGGACGACTCGGTCAGCTATCGATTTGTGGACGGCCAAGGTAGCACGCACAACTCCGAATTCCAATTGCTCGAAAATCGTCTACTCGCACGGAGCTCGCTCGACTTCGAAACCCAGGACACCTATTTCATTCGCGTGCGGGCCACGGACCGGCTGGGGCTGTGGACCGAAGCGGAGATCACCATTCGCGTCACCGATGTGAATGAAACTCCCACGCATCTCGGCTTAGCTCCAGACAGTTTGGCGGAAAATCAATCGGCCGGCACCACGGTTGGCACGTTTGACACCACCGACCCCGACCAAAACGACAGCTTTAGCTACGCTTTCGCCAGTGGCGACGGAGATACCGACAACGCTGCGTTTAGCATTGTCGATGATCAGTTGGTGGTGAACAGCTCGCTGGACTTTGAAGCGCAGGATGAGTATCGCATCCGCGTGCAAGTCACCGATGGCGGCGGCAATTCCATCGAGCGCCGGCTGATGGTCCATGTGCTAGACG
>JANQOL010000475.1 GCA_028289675.1 Pirellulaceae bacterium | reverse complement strand
CTGTCCCCACTTTTGATTTCCAACCGCTGGATCACTTGGAGTTGGGCAAGCGGCACGATTTAATCGACTTTGAAAGCGGCGCGCGGATCGCTGGCGCCGGTTTCTACTTTCTACGAAACGAGGCCGTCTTGCTGGACTTGGCGCTCCAGCAGTTCGCGGTGCAACGTCTCGTGGAGCTTGGATTCATTCCCGTCACCACGCCTGACGTCGCCAGCACGCAAATTCTACACGGCATCGGTTTCATGCCGCGCGGTCCGGAGACTCAGATTTACTCCATCGAAAACTCCGATCTCAATCTGGTCGCCACCGCCGAAATCACCCTCGGCGGCATGATGTCGAACCAGACACTGGCCGCCGAAGAACTACCGCTGAAGTTAGTGGGAATCAGCCATTGCTTCCGCACCGAAGCCGGGGCCGCTGGTCGAGCGTCCAAAGGACTGTACCGAGTCCACCAATTCACCAAGATAGAGATGTTTGCATTTGCGTTGCCCGATCAGAGCGACGCCTTGCATGAAGAATTGCGGCAGATCGAATGCGAGTTGTTCGACGCCTTGGAGGTGCCTTATCGCGTGGTCGACACGGCGACCGGGGATCTCGGGGGACCGGCCTATCGCAAGTACGATCTGGAAGCCTGGATGCCTGGACGGGGCGACGGCGGCGAGTGGGGTGAGGTGACCAGCACATCGAACTGCACCGACTACCAAGCCCGTCGACTGAACATTCGATACAAAGTCAAGGGAGAGAAGGGCACTCAGCTCGTGCACACGTTGAACGGCACGGCCATCGCGGTCAGCCGCGCTCTGATTGCGATCATCGAGAATCACCAGCAAGCTGATGGCACCATCCGCGTCCCGAAAGTCTTGCAACCGTGGGTCGGCAAGGACATCATTGGACAAGCCAGCTAGTGCGGGCCCCGTGGCCTGCGCCTCAACGATGGTCGTTGCTCACCATCGTCGCATGCGGACTAAGCCAATTGAAAAAACGCTTTAGCTACTGGCCAACGCTCGTTGGTCGGCGCCACGATCCACCCGGAGTTTCTATGAATTGTTCCAACTCAACGCACCGTCTGCTGCCGCAGAAGAAGCAAGCGTCACGTGAGCTCGGCGGCTGGTTCACTAATCTGTTCGGCTGGCTATTGGTCTTGTTGTGCGTGCCGTCGCCCGTGAATGCCGACTGGCCCGCCTTTCGCGGTCCCGGTCGATCGGGCAAGATCGAAGGAGTGCAGCTGCCCACGCGCTGGTCAGACGATCAAAACATTCGTTGGCAAGTCGACCTACCAGGCTCTGGCTGGTCCAGCCCCATCGTGGTGGACCAGACCATTTATCTGACGTCGGCGGTCGAAGCAGAATCATCCGGCAATCAGCGATTGATCTTGATGAAACTGGACGCCGAGTCGGGACAAGTGATGTGGCAGTTGGATTTGTTTCAACCGACGAAGTCGCCTCGAATCCACCGCAAAAACTCGCACGCCAGCCCAACGCCGGTGTGGGACGGCAAGCACGTGTTTGTGCACTTCGGCCACCAGGGAACCGCCTGCGTTGATCCTAGCGGCCAGGTAGTCTGGCGCAATGACCAGCTGGCCTATCCGCCGGTACACGGCAATGGTGGCTCTCCCACCGTGGTCGACGACTTGTTGATTTTCTCCCGGGATGGAGCCGACACGGCAGTTGTTACAGCGCTCGACAAGCGAACAGGCCAGTTGACCTGGGAGCGGCCGCGCGACGTGCCGGCCAGCAAACGCTTTTCGTTCTGCACGCCACTCGTGCACGAGATTCATGGGAGGCGGCAGCTGATTCTGCCGGGTTCCAACGTAGTGCAGAGCTTGGATCCGCGCACTGGTGAAGAGATCTGGCGAGTTCGCTACGATGGCTATTCGGTGATCCCGAGGCCCATTTACGAGTCCGGACTGGTATTTGTTTGCACCGGATACAATGTTCCTAGTTTGCTGGCCATCGACCCCACCGGTACTGGAGACGTGACCGAGACACACGTGAAATGGCAGACCAAGACGGCAGTTCCCCATACGCCGTCTCTCGTCGGCTGGGACGGCAAGATCGCGGCCGTCAGTGACAAGGGAATTGCCAGTTGCTATGAGGCTGAAACCGGTCGGCAGCTGTGGAAGCAGCGCGTCGGCGGCAACTTCTCCGCATCACCCTTACTGGTGGAAGACCAGTTGTATCTGCTGAGCGAAGAAGGTGTGTGCACGATTTATGACGTCTCCGATCAGCCGCGGCGGATTGCTCGCAATGACATAGGCCAGCGGTGTCTGGCGTCGCTGGCAGTGGTCGAACAAGATCTGCTGCTACGCAGCGCCAATCGTTTGATGCGGATCTCAGCGGATTGACGATGGTAGCCACCTAGTGTGCATCGCGCGGCCACATGGCCTGCGTCAAGAGTAAACATTCTCTCATCCCTCAACCACACGCATGCAGAAGCTCGTATGGCCGCCACTGCCCATTGCTTTCCGATTCTGCTGCAACGCGAGCTGCTCTCACCGATCAACTCACTGGCGGTTTGTTTTGGTGACGACAGTTTCCTAAGGCACGAAACAGCCGCCACGTTATTGGAGTTGGCCGGTGTGGCCACTGACGAAGCGCGGCGTTTTGATGGCGAAGAGTGTCGTTGGATCGATGTTCACGATGAGCTGGCCACGATGTCGCTGTTCGAGGCAGACGCCAAGCGCGTGGCCATCGTGACCAGCGCCGACAAGCTGGTCAAAGACGCTCGTCCTCAGTTGGAAAAATGGTTCACGTCTCCGGCTGAATCGTCCTTGCTGATCCTGCAACTGACAACCTTTCCTGCCAGCACCAAGCTCTACAAGCTGGCCGCCAAACAGGGTCTGTGTATCCACTGTTCACTGCCAACTAGCGGTCGCAGCAAGTCTCCGAACATGGGTGAAGTCCAAAAGTGGGTCAAGGCTTGGGCTCTCGCGCGGCACGAATTGTCGCTGACAGCCAATCAGACCACGCAGATCATGGACGCTGTAGGTACTGACTGCGGCTTGCTGCACCAGGA
>JANQOL010000474.1 GCA_028289675.1 Pirellulaceae bacterium | reverse complement strand
GCTGATGGCTGTGGCGGGCCTGTTGGTCTATCCGGAAGCCGTGCTGTTTCTGCAGCGCAAAAACTTGCGCATCTTTGAGCAACTGGCTGTGTTTTTGCTTTTGGAAATGATTGTGGCCGCCCTGGTTAACGACAACGTGATGTTCGGCGTGTTACTGACGCCCATCATTCTATTGTGGGTTTCGTCCTTGTTCCTTTTTTCCCGCTACGCCACTCTGGTGCACATTGACCCAGAAATTGAAACACCACTACCCAAATTGGCGGAGGTCCTCTTCAAGCGTTTCATGAAGACGGTGCTTGGCGACGGGTCGAAGGCCAAGGCGGTAACATCGCATTTGGTAATGGAACAAAACGTACAGCGCAGTTTGACTTGGCGACGGCTGCTGCAGTCCTTTCCAATCGGAGTCGGCGCGCTGGCCTTTGCAGGTATGTTCTTCTATTTCTTGCCGCGCACGACTCCTGGCAGCTTGCAGACCGGCATGGGAAATCAAGCTCGGGTTGGTCTACCCAACGTCCTGAAGTTTGGTGAAGTGGGCCGGATTCTTCAGAATCGCGAAGCGGTGATGCGAGTCAGCTTGAGACACGCGCTGTCCGGCGACAACTATGCAGTTGACCAAGACTCACCGCCTTATTTGCGGGCCATGTGCTTCGACAGCTACGGGCCCAACTCGCGCCGCGTGTGGATCGAACGCGGCGAATGGCAAACCATGGCCACTCCGCGGCATGGCGACTTGCCTTCGGTCGCCCGTCTCCGTCCGTTGACGGATTTTGGCCGGGATTTGGTTCACGTCGAGTTCGACATTCGCAGTCGTTTCGCTTCGTCGATGTATACGCTGCCGCCGGTTTTTGCCACGAACAAATCGCAGCGCGTGACGTTGAATCACGATCCCGTCCACATGCTGCTGCAAAAGCTGGACGAGAGCACCATGATGCACGGGAAGTCGCTGGTCTATCAAATTGGCTCGGCGGGCTTCTCCAGCGGGCGGCAATTGCCAGTCACTCCGGCCCGGATGTCCTTTAGGAATCGCGACCAGACGGATCGGGGGCACGAGCGTGAATTGCGATACATGAAGCTCGGCTTCAGCGCGTTTGATGAAGTCAACAAATACCGCTTGCGGTTGCTAGAAAGAGAAAACATCGACTTGTCGCAAGATCCGTTCAAGGCGGCCCGCGCGATGGAGGATCATTTTGTATTTTCCGGCAACTTCACTTACAGCTTGGATCTGCGCCCGCCCAGCGATCCCGACATGGACCCCATCGAAGATTTCGTGGCCCATCAGCGCTCGGGCCACTGCCAGTACTTTGCCTCCGCACTAACGGCCATGCTGCGGCAATCTGGAATTCCCAGCCGAATCGTGATTGGCTATCGCCCCAAGGAATACAATCGCTTGGGCAAGTACTTCCTGGTACGCCAAAGCGATGCCCACGCTTGGGTCGAGGCGCTGTTCAGCCACGAGCAATTGGAGGGCACCGAATACCAGCGCTGGCTGACCGACGCCAAGTACTACTGGGTCCGATTCGATCCCACGCCGTCCTCCAATGGCGAAGATGTCGAGATCGTCGAGCAATCGGGGCAGGCCATCGATTTCGCCGAGAAACTCTGGAAGGATTACGTGGTCGAAGGTCAAAAGCTAAGTGGTGAAAACAGCCTTTACGCGCCTGTGGCCGAGAACAGTCAAGACGCCTATGCGGAATTGGTAGCCAAGTTCAATCGGTTGAAAAGCAACTTCGAACAGGGCCAACTTTTTAGCTTTGGCGGACTGGGAATGGCTTGGCCGATCGTCATCATCTTGGTGACGGTCTTGGGATTGGCATTGGCGCTGTGGCAATTGATCGTCTTCCTCCCGCGCATCGCCCCACGGCTGGCCCTTCGCTTGGGCGTTGCCAAACCCGGCCACGATGTTCGCCATCCATTCTTCGCCCGATGTTTGAAGCTGTTGGAGCAATTGGGCGTCCGCCGAAAACCGCACGAGACGCCTCGTGAATTCACACGGGACGCCCAGCAGGTCCTACGGGAGCGTGGCCAAACCGCCGATGGAGCGCTCGACTACTTGACGACGCAGTACTACCGATTCAGGTTTGGCGACCAGGAGGAACCAACGGCGGAAGAAACCCAATCCATTGATCAGGAACTAGCGCGGCTCGAACAGACCGTGGCCGCTGCCCGCCGCTAGAGCATTTTTGCTTTTGAAGTGGCCTGTGTTCGACAGAATGAGCAACCACCAGCGTTGCTGACACAGGCCCTCTGTCCGTGCGACTCGCACTAAACGTCGATTTCCTGAGCATCCTCGGCGCGTTCCATGATGAAACGAAATCGGGCCGACGCGTCGCGTCCCATCAAATCCGCGACCACCCGGTCGGTTTCCAGTTGGTCATCGACCTCTACCCGCAGCAAGCGCCGCGTCTCCGGATTCAGCGTCGTATCCCACAACGTCTTGGGCATCATCTCTCCCAGACCTTTGAATCGCGTGATCTCTGGCTTGGAACGTCCGTCAGCTTCGGCCAAGATGCGTTCGCGATCGTTGTCGTCAGCCGCCCAAAACGTCTGCTTGCCGATATCGATGCGATACAGCGGAGGTACCGCGATGAACACGCGTCCGTCGGCGATCAGTGCCGGCATGTGCCGATAAAAGAACGTTAGCAGTAGCGTGGTAATGTGATGCCCATCCGAGTCGGCATCGGCCAGCAAGATTACCCGCTCGTACCGAATCTTGGACACATCCAAGTTCTTGCCAATACCACAACCGAGCGCCGTGACCACATCTTGGAGCTCTTTGTTGTCCAACACCTTCTTCAACGTCGCGCTCTCAGTATTGAGTACTTTTCCGCGAAGCGGCAGAATTGCCTGGTGATTGCGGTCGCGACCTTGCTTGGCACTGCCTCCTGCCGAATCTCCCTCGACAATGAACAATTCCGAGCGTCCCCGTCCCGCCGCCAAGCAGTCGCTCAGTTTTCCGGGCAACATGGCCCCTCGTGAAGTGCTGGTCTTGCGAGAGATGGATTCGGACGCCGCGCGCGAGGCGGCTCTTGCGCGGGCAGCCGCGATGATCCTGGCCACCACGGCTTCGGCCACCGAGCTATTGTCGTTGAGCCATTGCTCCAAAGCGGAACGCATGGCGCCATCCATGACCGGTTGCACTTCGGGGTTGTTCAAGCGGTCCTTGGTTTGCCCTTGGAACTGAGGATCTCCGACGAAGACCGAGACGATGGCCACAACACCTTCGCGTATATCTTCGTGGGTGATTTTGACACCGCGAGGAATCAGGTTGTGCGTCTCCAAGTAGTTTCGGATGGCTTTGCTCATGCCGGCCCGGAAGCCGTTTTCGTGCGTGCCGCCCGTCGCTGTCGGTATGCCGTTGACATACGAACGGATGTGTTCGTCGGTGGATTCGGTCCACTTGAGCGCGATCTCAATCCGTTCCTCACCGTCTTTGTGCAACGTGAACGGCGCCTCATGAATCGAGCGGGCGGACCGCTCTTGGATCACTTTTTCCAAATAATCGACGATGCCATTTTCGTGAAAGAAAGTCTGCTTCTGACCGTTGACTTCATCCACATACTGCACCTTGACGCCCCGGTGCAGGAAACTGGTAATCTCCAAGCGTTGACGGATGGTGTCGCTATTGAACTCCGTTTTCGGAAAGATGGTGGGATCCGGCGTAAAGGTAATGGTCGTGCCCGAGCCGCGGAACGAACCTTTGGCCTTTTGTAGTTTGGTTTTGGATTTACCTTGAGCAAATTCCATCTTGTACTGGCTGCCATCACGGCGCACCACGGCCACCAGATGTTTCGAGAGCGCATTGACGGCCGACGCACCAACACCGTGCAGTCCGCCCGACGTCTTGTAGTTCTTGCCTTCGAATTTGCCTCCCGCGTGCAATACGGTCAGCACCATCTCCAAAGCGCTCTTCTTGGTTTTGGCGTGCTTGTCCACGGGAATGCCGCGGCCATTGTCTGCCACGGAAACGGTGCGACTGTCTTTGTGCAACGTGACGACAATCTCCGTAGCGTGCCCATTCATGGCTTCGTCGACGGAGTTGTCCAAAATCTCCCACACCAAGTGATGGAGTCCGGCGGAACCCACACCGCCGATGTACATGCCCGGACGCTTGCGGACGGGGTCCAGCCCCTCCAAGGCCACGATATCGTCTGCGTTATAGGACTTAGAAACGGTAGCCATAAGTGTTTACATGAGACTAGGCGTGGAACAACGCGCACCAACGTGGTGACGGTGCCACCGTGGTTGCGACGGGAAAAGCAATCCGTGGTTATTCGGGATCCAAGGGCTCAGGCGTAGGTGGAGTCGCAGTGACAATGCGGGCGATCTTGCCGTTTTTCTGAATCTCCGTTCCGCGGCCTCCACGTGAGGTAACCCGATATTTGGCCGTCGATACCGTTTTTTGGGCGCCGCGGTTGGTCTCGACCACGAGCAAATCGCGGTCGCCGGTGGACGCCTTGAAGCCCAACAGCCGATCGGACTTGGCCAATTTGATCAATGTTACGCCCTTCCCGGGGCCGGACAAATAGTTGATTTCGTCACTAGGGCAGACCACCGCCCGACAATCGGCGGAAATCGCCAAGATGGTCTCATCGCCCGAGATGGTTTGAACGCCAACAATCGCAGCCCCACTGCTAACTCGAGCAAATCGCCGACCGGCGCGAGTGGACGGTTCCACAAATGGTTCCAGTCCGAATCGCAGCGCAAAGCCATTGCTGGCCGCGGCCAGCCCATGCACTTCGGGACAGTATTCTGGACGCTTGGGATCCTCCGCGATATCTCCAACGGCACGGGGATCCAAGGAGACGGCGGCCACTATCTTCTCCCCATCCTTCATTTTGAAGAGCTTCTGCACAGGTTCGCCGTAGCCCGTGGAAGCGGGCACATCGATCATCCGCGCGGTGTAGCACACGCCAAACGAGGAGAACAATGCCAATGTGGATCTGGTAGAACCGGCGACGCAGGCCAGGACTCGATCGCCTTCCCGCAAGCGGCTCTTGCCAGGATCGGCGATCTGTTTCTGACGCTTGATCCAGCCGTCGGCGGACAGCAGCACATGGCAATCTTCGGCGACGATAAAGTCTTCGGCGCTGTACTCGGGCTCCTCTTCAACGGTCACTATTTGAGTACGTCGGGCGGCCGGTTTCGACTTGCCATACTGCTGAATTACCGCCTCGATCTCCTCCCGCACAATCTTCCATCGCCCGGAGTTGTTGGTGTCGTCCGTGTTCTCCTTGAGCAGCTTCTTGACCGCCCGCGCCCGCTTGCGTTTTTCCTTGAGTTCCTCCTGGATCAAGTTGATTTCCAACCTGGCCAAGCGATACAGCTTCAATTCTAAAATCGCGTCCGTCTGCTCTTCATCCAAGCCTCCGTTACTGGCAGGAAAACGCCGCATGATCTTTTTGGCTGCATCGGCCTTTCCGTCCGAGCGACGGATGATGCGTATGATCTCATCCAGCGCGTCGAAGACCAGCACCAAACCGTCCAGGATATGCATCCGCCGCTCCAGGCCAGCCAATTCATGCTCCAACCTGGCCGTGACCACATCCAATCGAAAGTGCAGGAAGTGCCACAACACCTCTTTCAAGCCCAGACGTTCCGGACGGCCCACCTCCGGATTCTCGGTCGGCACCAGACAAGTCATGTTGACGTTAAAGTTGGTCTGCAGCGGCGTATGCTTGTAGAGATACGCCAGCACCTTGGCTTGATCGGCGCCCTTGCGCAGTTGCAAATCAATTCGAATCTCTTCCGTGGACAGATCGCGAACATCCTCGATCAGCGGCATCTTACTGCTCATCACGATGTCGGCAATTCGCTCGACCAACACCGATTTGTTCACTCCGTAGGGAATCGACGTAATGTGCAGTACGTCGCCACCTCGGGCCGAACTGGTCGTCTTAGTCGTACCACGCACCTTTAGGCTGCCCTGGCCAGTCCGATAGATTTCGCGCAATTCCTCCTTGGTATTGATGACTTGCCCGCCGGTGGGAAAGTCCGGTCCCTGGACCGCATCATTGGCTACCAGCTGATAGTCCTTGATCTCCGGATCCTTGAGCAGCTTCAGCAGAGCGCGGCAGACCTCCGCCAGGTTATGCGGGGGGATGTTGGTAGCCATGCCAACAGCGATACCCGTGGCCCCATTGACCAGCATGTTGGGGATTCGGCTAGGAAGAACGACGGGTTCCTGCCGCGTGCCATCGTAGTTGGCCTTGTAGGCGACGATGCTGGAACCCAAGTCCCGTAGCACTTCGGCCGCAATCGGCGACATGCGACATTCGGTGTAGCGCATCGCGGCCGGGTTGTCGCCATCGATCGAGCCAAAGTTACCGATCCCGTCCACCAGCGGCTCGCGCAACGACCACGGTTGGGCCAGCCGCACCAACGCGTCGTAAACGGACGTCTCACCATGC
>JANQOL010000404.1 GCA_028289675.1 Pirellulaceae bacterium | reverse complement strand
TGATGACGGCGTGCCTGTCCGTAGCGGAACAGGTACGGTGACGATCAACATCGAAGGCGTCAACGACGCTCCCGAGTTCCAAAAGGGCCCCGACCAAGTTGTTCCCGAGGATGCGGATCTGGTAACGGTTGATAATTGGGCCACCGGAATTCTGGCCGGTCCCGCATCGGCCGCTGACGAGAACTCTTCGCAGACGGTCAGCTTTACCGTCGTTGCGGACAATCAGTCCCTGTTCGAAGTGCAACCGTCGGTGACCGAGGACGGTACGCTGTCCTTCAGGCCGGCGGCCAACGCCAATGGCTCCGCCGTGGTGACGATCTCGGCCGTCGATGATGGTCCGAGCGACGCGCCTAATGTGAATACATCGGCGCCGCAGACGTTCACAATTTCAGTGACCTCCGTCAATGACGCACCTGTGTTCACCGCCGGCGGCGACGTATCGGTGGCCGAAGACAGCGCTCCGTACTCGGCCCCATGGGCCACAGATGTGGCGCCCGCTGCGGGTCTGCTTGATTCTCCGCAAACTGCCACTGACGAGTCCGGACAGATTGTCGACTTTGTCGTGGTTGCGGATGACTCCAGCCTGTTCTCGGTGCAACCTACCATCACTAGCTCAGGCCAATTGGAATTCACTCCAGCTCGTGACGCGTTTGGATCAACGGCGGTGACGGTGACTGCCGTTGATCGTGGTCCAGAGAGTGGACTGAACGAAAACACGTCCGCTCCGCAGACGTTCACCATTACGCTGACGCCCGTCAATGACGAGCCTGTGGCGGTAGGTGACAACTACACGACGAACGAGAACCAGCTGTTCACACTGGCCGCACCCGGGTTGTTGGGTAATGACACCGATGTGGATTTGCCTGCCGATTCGATCTCTGCAATCGCTGAAACGACAACATCCTCACTGGGGGCTGTGGTCGTAATCAGTGCGGATGGCTCGATCAGCTACGATCCTTCGGACGTTACGGCGGTGCAGCAGCTGACGACCGGACAAAGTGTGCTGGACACGTTTGTGTATCGCATCCAGGATTCGGAGGGAGCCGAGAGTTTGCCGGCGACGGTAACAATCAACGTTGACGGAATCGACGACGCTCCGATTGCTCGCGACGATGCCTACTCCATGGGAGTTGGGCAGACTCGTCTGTTGGACGTCTTGACCAACGATACGGACATCGATTCCGCCATCGACGTACGCACCATCGTGATCACGACCATTCCAACCTTTGGTCAGGCGGTTCCCAACCAAACGGGAGTGATTGAATACGAGGCTGGCGCTGGGTTCCGCGGCGAAGATCGCTTGGGTTACCAAGTGAGGGATGCGGCGGGCAACCTGTCCAATGAAGCGTTCGTGACCATTACCGTCAACAATGCTCCAAATGCGGCTGACGATTCGACGTTTACTTTCAAGAATCAGCCTATCGCAGTGGATGTACTGGCCAACGATACGGATCTTGATGGCACGTTGGACCCAAGCACGGTCGAAGTGGTTGTAACGCCAACGCCTAGCGGCACGGCTGAAGCGCAAGCCGACGGCATGATCTTGTTTACGCCTGCGGCTGACTTTGCCGGACAAGTCCAGTTCTCGTACGTCGTCAGGGACGATGTGGGCACAGTATCGAACGTGGCCAACGTTTTGGTACGCGTGCAGAATAGCGTCTGGCAAAACCCGCAAGGCAACTTCGATGTCAATGATGACGGCTTTGTTTCGCCCATCGATCCGTTGATCATCATCAACTACTTGAATGCAGGCAGCGAGCAATTCCTGCCTGATTCAGGCGTCGTGCCGGCTCCTTTCCTGGATCCGACCGGTGATGAGAACGTGACTCCGCTGGACGCTCTGGTCATCATCAACTTCCTGAACAACAATGCGGCGGGCGGCGGCGAAGGTGAGGCTGATTTCACCAATCAGGCTTACGTCATGATGGTCACGCCCGAACAGGTGATTGAAACCGTTGGCCCGCAGATTGTTCGTGAGCTGAAATCCGCCATGGATGATTCCTTGGCTTCTGTCTTGGCGGAAGGCGAAGCGTCCAGCACACCGTTTGACGGTGACCACGACGAGCGCGGCAGCTTGGCGGGAACGGTTCCGACAGACGAGGATGTGATTGAATCGCTGACCTGTTCGCACGACGAAGTGCGTGCTTCGGACGTGGAAGATGCTGTCGATTCCTTCTTCCAAGAGATCGGTCCGTATCCACTAAATTAAGTTGATGAGTGACCACGTCCGCAAGCGTTTTGCTGGCGTGCATCATTCTTTAGAGGACGACTCAGCCTTTTACAGCCCTGGTATTTTGCCAGGGCTGTACGCGTGATTGCCAACGGGCGCCCTTGCATCGCCTACAATGTTGACGGCCGTTAGCCGCTGGGGCGTGGAGAGCGGCGGCGGATACTGCTGAGCGAATGAGCCGGTTGTCTACGCCGCTGTGCGTCGAGGTAGCTAGAGCGTTTTTACTTTTCATGTGGCTTGTGTTCGACAAAATGAGCAGCCACGAGCGTTGATGATGCAGGCCATTTGTCGGTGCGACTCGCACTAAAATGGCTTGGGTGCCGGTTGGCTGTGGAATTTCATTAATCTTTGTGTGGGCGGGCAATGCGTACTCGAAACTGGTGGAGCGTGGCATGTTGGTTGGTCGGCTGTATGCTTCTGGGTGGGAATTGGGGAGCGCGAGCGGCCGAACGTCCCAATATCTTGTTTGCTATCGCCGACGACTGGTCGTATGGCCATGCGGGGGCCTACGGCTGCACTTGGATTGACACGCCCAGTTTTGATCGGGTGGCCCGCGAGGGCATCTTGTTCCAGCATGCCTACACGCCTAACGCCAAGTGCGCGCCGTCGCGAGCTACCATACTGACGGGACGCTATTCCTGGCAGCTGGAAGAGGCCGGCAATCATATGGCACTGTTCCCCAGCAAATTCGGCGGGTTCGTCGAACGACTGGCCGACGATGGCTATTCGGCGGGTTACACCGGAAAAGGTTGGGGGCCGGGAATCGCCAATGATGCGACTGGCAAGCCGCGCCGCATCACCGGGCGATCCTTTGGCAAACGCACCGCCAAACCTCGAGCCCGAGGAATCTCCAAGAATGACTACGCAGCCAATTTTGCGGATTTCTTGAAACAGGTGCCGGAAGGCCGGCCATGGGTGTTTTGGTATGGCGCGACCGAGCCGCATCGCGGTTACGAGTATCAATCCGGTGTGCGGTTAGGCAAGCGGTTAGAAGACATCGAGCGCGTTCCCGGTTATTGGCCCGACAATGACAATACGCGGCACGACATGTTGGACTATGCCGTGGAAGTTGAACACTACGACATGCACTTGGGGAAGATCCTGCGACTGCTAGAAGAGAGTGGTCAGCTAGAGAATACGCTCGTGGTGGCGACCTCCGATCACGGCATGCCGTTTCCGCGAGTCAAGGGACAAGCCTATTTGCACTCCAATCATATTCCGTTGGCGATGCGTTGGCCGCGTGGAATCAGCGGAAGTAATCGCGTGGTCGAGGACTTTGTGAACTTCACCGATCTGGCCCCAACATTTCTAGAAGCGGCTGGTGTTGCCGAGCCCGGACCGATCATGCAACCCATCAGTGGCAGCAGTCTATTCGATATCTTTCAGTCCTCGGCGTCGGGCATTGTGAATGCCGATCGTGACCATGTGCTGGTCGGCAAGGAACGACACGATGTGGGCCGGCCACACAACTGGGGATACCCTATCCGTGGAATCTGCACCCGCGACTGGCTGTATCTCAAGAATTACGAAGTTGACCGTTGGCCGGCGGGCAATCCTGAAACCGGGTATCTCAATTGCGATGGAAGCCCATTGAAGACGAACGTTCTTGAACTGCGGCGCAATGGCCAGGAGTCGCGCTGGTGGGAGCTGTGTTTTGGCAAGCGTCCGGAGGAAGAGTTCTTTAACCTGGCCGTCGATCAAGACTGTGTAACGAACTTGGTTGGCGCGGAACGCTACGCGGATCAGCTGCAACAGTTGAGAGACCAAATGGTTAGCGAGCTCACTGCCCAGGGGGATCCACGGATGGTGGGCGAGGGACACATTTTCGACGACTACCCATACTCGTCCGCCGGTACCAACGATTTCTACGAACGTTACTTGGCTGGCGAGCAAGGGCTCAAGGCAGGCTGGGTGAGTCCAAGTGATTTTGAATCGGCTCCCTTGGATGAGACCGTTTCGGGCAACCGCCAGGAGTAGAGCGAGTAACGTGTTCTTGCCAACGGGAACATTTATAGGTTGGAATGCAGGCTTCAGTCGTTCCAATATCGGAGGATTCGTAAGCGGCTGAAGCCTGCACTCCAGCGAAGTAAATTGCTCTAGCTGCCAGCGAGGGACTCCAGCTGCTGATCGTATCGTTGGGCGAGGTTTGACCAAATCAAATGTGTCAGGTCCAGCGCGGGCCTTTCGCTCGTCGCGCCCGACGACAAAGCGGCTGTTGGTCGTGCGAGATGCGGTTGCCCGAGATGTTGTTGAACCTTGGCGAACAATTCGTCGTCATCGCCGTAAAGGTAGCGCATTCGCTGGGGATACTGGGCCAGTTGCAGTACCTCCGGATAAGCCAAGCGGTTGGGCAGCAGCGGCGTGGCGCCGGCCAGAATGGCTTCCACGATACCGAGCCCAAAAAACTCATGGTCGGCGGTGGAGATGACAATGTCGATCTGTGAAAGCAGGCCCCAGTATTCGTCGCCGGACGAGGCAAATCCGGCGTGACGAACTCGGTCGCCCGCAATCTCCAACAGACGCTTGAGTTCGGGAGGTTGGCGGGTAAATTGTTGGCCGAGCAAGATCAGACGAAACTCTACGTTAGAACGGGTCAGCCGCTCGACCAGCGCTATAAATCGATCGGGACGCTTGTCGTGCTCCCATCGTGCGACCCAGCCCAAGGTCAGTGGATGACGCGCTGGGTCCAGCTCTCGAGTGGAGTAAGGTGCAAGATATTCCGGCGGCGGATCGACCCCAGGCGGTAGCACGTGCGAACGATCGAGGGCTGCGGCGAACAGCTGTCGATGTGGGAAATCCGGCATCCGCCGCAACCATTCCACCGCGGCGTCCTTCAACTCTTGGCGATGAAAGTGTGAGTTAAACCAGATTTGGTCCGCCGCCAATGCACTGAGTAGATTGCTGTACGCAAAGTGGTAATCACGCGATTGGCCTGGCGCGAGTGGGTACGTGAATTGGTTCTCGTGGAAGTAGACAACCCGGGGCAAATCACGGAGTGTTGCCGGGGCAAGGCCCAACCACTCTGGCAAATTGAGCATGCCGCTGGCCACGATGACATCGACCTCGGCACCGTCATTGATGTGCTTCTGGCTGTCCAGCGCCAACGTGAGCGAACTGTGGCGCGACCTCCATTTCCAGTGCACGGCGGGCAGGTCGAGCAAGGTCAACTCATGCCGCGAGTGTCGTTGCCAACCCTGCCAGCAGGCCAGATGGCTACCTCCGCCAAATGGCTCCAGGATTAACGCGTTTAGTTTCATGCACGAGGAACAGGTACAAACGAGATCAGGTAAACTGGGGCTTCGACAATCGTGGCGTTTCGCCCGAAGACTTCATTTTCAGTAGTAACGGAGTTCTAGTGTTCATGATACGAATAATCGGCTGCATGGGTTGGTGCTGGTTGGCTTTGGCCGTGTTTCACTGTCCCACAATGGAACGTGCCGTGGCTGACGATAGTTGGCCGCAATGGGGTGGACCGAACCGCGATCACAGGAGTTTGGCGACGGGCCTCCTGCAAGAATGGCCCGAGGGCGGTCCGCCTGTAGCCTGGAAGTTTTCTAATGCTGGCGTGGGGTATTCGTCGTTTGCAGTAGTGGACGGGCGACTGTATACCTTGGGCACCATCGCGGGCCAGAACTTTGTGCTCTGTTTAGACGCCGCGACTGGACAAGAGCGGTGGCGCCAGCGGATCGGATCCGCCATGCCGGAAGACAGCTACAACCAGGGTTGGCTCGGTGGACCCCGCAGTACGCCGACGGTCAGTGGGCAGCGCATCCTGGTCATCGATGATGGCGGCAGATTGGCTTGCTTGGACAAAGAGACGGGTCGACCACAGTGGCAGGTTAGCTTGGTCGACGACCTGGGCGGAAAAATTCCTACATGGGGCTACAGCGCGTCCCCGCTAGTGGACGGTAATCGCGTTGTTGTCGTGCCTGGGCAGAAGAACTTTCTGGTAGCTCTCGACATCGAAACGGGCCAGCCCGTGCTGACCAGTTCTGGATTCAGCGAGCGAGCTCATTACGTGTCTGTCATGAAGCATGTCGTCGATGGACAGGCCATGTATGTGACCGCTGCCTCCGCCGGTTTGGTTGGCTTCTCGGCCGAGACGGGCGAAGCTCTCTGGACGAACGGCTCTAGTGGCAATGGAACGGCCACCATTCCGACGCCCATCTTGAAGGACAATTATGTCTATCACACGTCGGACTACGGTACGGGCTGCGTGTTGGTGGAGATCGGCGTCGAAGGCGGCCGCGTTACGGCCACCGAAATCTACAAGAGCAAGAATATGCAGAACCACCACGGAGGTGTATTGCTGCATGACAACCATATTTTTGGCCTCAAGCGAGGCGGCGGTTGGGTATGCCACGATCTAATGACCGGCGAACTGCGGTGGAATCATCGGCTGCCCGGCGACGGTGGCGCCTCCGTGGCCTATGCCGACAATCGTTTCTACGTTTTTGGTGAGAGTACGGGCACCTGCTATTTGGTCGAGCCTTCAACCGAGCAATGGCTGGAGCGAGGAAAATTGGACCTGCCTGACCAGTCCTCTTTGGAGCGAAAGCGTGGCAAGATTTGGGCGCACCCGGTCATCGCTGAAGGCAAGCTGTTCCTGCGTGACCTGGACCTGATCTACGCGTTCGACATTCGCGCCCCATAGCCATCGATGGCTAACGGAGATTTGTTTAGCAGTCAGCCGCAGGCGTACAGATTCGTAAGCCAAGTACGCCTGCGGCTGACTGCTAAACAATGGGCCACGTCTGCAGCTTGCCCTAGTCGGCTGCCAACTCGGGAAAGATCTCAGCGTCCAGGTTCTGCCGACCGATCAACGATTTGGTGCGGGCCAAAAAATCGAATTTGAAATTGGCGACTTGCTGCTCGGAGATGCCCAACTGGGCAGCTGCCTCTTTGTTGCCCAGGCCAACGACAAACAACAGCTCGATGCACATGAGTTTGGTCCAGTCGCCGCGTTCCTTCCACTTGTCAATCTGACTCTTGATGGCATCCACGATGGCGTGCTCTTCCAACTGTCGGCGTTCACCGCTACGGGCAATGCTGCTGGCTCCCCGAGCGTGCGCCGAGATGATTTGCCACGGCGATGAAGAGTTGTCTGAAGCGTTCTGGGTAAGCGAAATCGCGGGCCGGCGACCTTCACGCCGCAAATAGTCCGTCAATTTGTAGGCGCAAATGGAAAACAGATAGCTTTCCAGAGGACGTTTGCGGTCGTAGTTGGGCAAGCTGTTGAGAAACCCAACGAAGGTCTCTTGGACTATGTCTTCGCTGGTGCTGCGATTACGCAGTCGACTTTCCACGAACGCCAGGAGCCGGCCTTCGTAGCGTCCGATGAGGTCCTCCCAGGCTTGCTCTTCACCTTGGCTAATGCGATCGACCAAGATTTGATCCGCGCCGGAAGTTTCGCTCATGAATGGCTCTTATGAATGATGATCACCTGACCGCCTGATTCAAGTTTCACTTCCGAGCCTGAATTTTGCAAGTCGCCGTCATCGGGCAAGACCATTTGCGGCATGTCAGGCATCGGAGGCATGGCAGGCATCTTGGGCATTGCCTCCATGTGATCGCTATGGGAAATGACTTCCATTCTCTCGGCACTCACATGCTGGCTGGGCGCGAGCAAAAACACCAGTAGCAACCCGGGAATGACCAGCAAGACTGCCATCACAAGCATGAAAAGCAGGCCCACTGATTTTTTGGCTGGCGGAGGAGAAACAGTTTGTGCCAATGCTTCCTTCGCCAACGGCCGCGTGGAACTGATCCCGCTTTTGCGACGCAGCACCAAGTGGGAAAGACCTACCAAGCCGACGACAGCAGCCAAGCCGGCACCTAACGGGAATATGCGGTCTCGCTGTTCGGCCTCGCGATACCAGGCTTCCAACTGTCGTCGCTGCGGTGGAGTGATCTCCAGCGCAACCCATTTTTGGTACATCGGGCCATTGCTAGTAGTGATCTCCAGCATGTAGCCTTCCGGATCATTGATCAGATTTTTTCGGATGTACGAATTCGGAAGTTGCAATTTACGGACGACGTCGGTGATGGTTGGATCTTGAAGGACCTGATCACTGACATAGGTCCCCAAGGCGGCCAACAAAGGTTCGTCCAGGGCTCTGTCCGCCCGGTCCTGATCGGCCACGGGAATCGAGCCCACGAACAGTCGATGCGTGTCGTCCGTGTAATCCGCTTCAGCGCCTACCCATGCCGGCCGATCTTTGGGCAGCAGAGGTTGACTGCCTGGTTCAACGGACAGCGTTCTGACAGACTCTGTTTCTGTGTCGCTGGAGTCGGCTCCCAGATCGGCAGCGAAATCGGATTCGCTGGCGACTTCGGAAGTGGTGTTCGATGTGGCGGCTGATGCGACTGCCGGCGTCGAACTGTCCGATGCATCGCTATCGCTATCCGGCTGCTCGGGTCCGTCGGCAACCGAGGGCGTTGTCTTTTCGGGAGCCGCATCAGCTGCAGCACTAGCCGCAGGTGGATTGGGTACTGGAGCCGAGCCTGCCGCGGGTGGTTGGACCCGCAACGAAAGACCGTCTTGGCCAAGGGTGACATTCACCGCTAGCGGGGCCGAGATCCACAACAGTGTTGCCAGAGCAAACGCCGGAAGACCGAGGCGGCTGACGTGGTTGGTGAAGTGTGTGTCACTCATACGTAGAGTTCCTTGACAGCGATGTATTCATTTAGGCGGCCGTTTGAACGTTGCGTCCGACTTGCAGACGTTCAGCGGGGTTGCACCAGGGGCTGGACAGTTGTACGGCCATGGACGTGCCAGCCGCGATGAGTGCTCCCCAGGGCTGTGGGAAGGGAATCAGTAGGTGCACGATGGTGGCGGCGATGACGCTCCAAATCACGGCCCAAAAACTGAAACGCGTGCGGCGGAGCGGATCGACTTGTTTCCACCAGTGGATCAAACCCATGACTAGGGGGAAGTAAGCCAAGTAAGCCGGTAACAGCGGTTGCTCTTGGGCGTCGAAGAATCCTCGCCAGCGATGCACGGGCAGATCGCCCAAACGCTCTTGGGTGATCGACTCCCAGGGCACCATCAAGTACTCGGACAGCAAGTAGGCGACACCGCCGATCAAGAAACCGCTTGTCAGTTGGACAAAGCTGCGGATGGCCCAATCACCTTCTTCGACTTGCCACCGCTTGCCCAACGCAATGGCAATCCAAGCGGTCGACAGAGCCACAAGTGCGGCCCAGGTCATGCCGATCAACAGCGGTTGAGCTCGCTCGCCGGAACCAATTTGGAACAGAATGGCCAGCGTGCTGAAGACCGCGATCACAGCCGCGGATCCCAGCCAACTGCCGGTGACTTCGGACCACAGACTGCCGCGAGGAACCTGTGCCAACTGCGTGCGGCGAGCGACCTTCCACTGTTTGATGCTCAGTGGCCGATTGGCGGCTACCGGACGAGGACGTGGCGGAGGTGCCGCGGCAGACGCGTGGGCTCGACCGACCGCTGGGTTCGGTTGAGGCCGACGAGCCAGTGGGCGTTGTCGGTTGACCGAGGAGACCGGCGCTGGACCC
>JANQOL010000387.1 GCA_028289675.1 Pirellulaceae bacterium | reverse complement strand
CGATGACTCCAGAGGATCACCGTCGTTCGCAAGCCTTCATTCATACCAAATCGCGACGATCCGGCTTGGGCGGCTATACCCCGACGACGTTTGCCACCGGTTACATGTACGCCGGCATGGGCTGGACCACCGCCAACGAAGCCGCTGTGCCAGTCCTGTCGGCGCGGCACACCCACGAAGAACTGAACGACATTCCGATCTTAGACAAAAGTTGTTTGGTGCTGATGGCCAACAACGAGATCGTGATGGATCTGTTGGAAGCTGGCGAGACCGAGCGGGCCCGAGATGTGGTGGCTTGGTACATCTCGGCCGCTAAGGCCTACGGTGTCAAAGCGGTCAATCCCGGCGGTGTGGCTGCCTGGAAATGGGGCAAGGACGCCAAGCAATTGTCCAGTCCCATTGCGGGCTACAACAAGCTAACCCCCGGTGACATTGTCGGCCAGCTAGCGCAAATCGTGGATGAGCTGGGATTGCCTCACCCCATGCATTTGCACTGCAATAACTTGGGCGCCCCGGGCAACGTCGACACCACTTTGGAGACGATGAAGCACCTGGAGGGTCGGCGGGCGCACATCGCGCACATGCAGTACCACGCTTATGGTGGCGACGACTGGGAAACGATGTGCAGCGCCTCGGATCAGTTGGCTGACTACTTCAACGAGCACGACAACATGACCACGGACGCGGGGGCGGTGTTGTTCGGTGACACCGTCACGATCAGCGCTGATGGTCCGTGGCAGCATTTGCTGTACAAGCTGACCGGTCGCAAATGGGGGAACTTGGACGTTGAGAACGAAACCGGTTGCGGCATCGTCCCCTACACCTACAAGCCCGACAACGTTGTCAATGTCGTGCAATGGGCGGTCGGGTTAGAACTGATGCTGATGATCAAAGATCCTTGGCGAGTTTCTTTGACGACCGATCACCCCAATGGAGCGTGCTTTTGGCGCTATCCTGAGATCATTAAACTGCTGATGTCGGCCGACTTTCGCAATGATTGTATGAGCAATCTGTCAGCCAAGATCAAGAGCCGAATCCAGCTGCCGGAACTGACACGCGAATACAACTTGTACGAAATTGCAACGATCGTTTCAGCGGGCCCCGCCAAGGCGTTGGGCTTGGAGAACAAGGGCGGTTTGGACGTCGGCAAGGACGCAGACGTGGTCATCTACACACCCCACGACGACATCGCGCATATGTTTGGCCACCCGCGTTATGTCATCAAGGGGGGAGAAGTGGTCATCGACGACGGTGATATCCGCGAAACGCCCATTGGCCGTGAGTTCGTGGTACAGCCCAAGTACGCTCCGGGGACGGATGAGTTTTTGCGCCCACTGTTCGAAGACTGCTACACGATGTCCTTTGAAAACTACCCCGTTGAAATCGAACGCATTGAAAAACCTGAGATTCGAGCCTGCGATCAAGAGTAGTCGGAACCGCACATGATCCACTTGACACTCAAGCGAGCTCCGACGGTGCCCTTGGAAGCGGAGCAGCTGGCTCCCCACGTGCTGAGCAAACTCAGCCATGACGAGGTCTGTGGGCTGCCGATCTATCATGGCAAACGCTGCTATCGAGTGGACGAGTTCTTTGACGTAGATGGCCAGCCCAGTGAACAACTTCAGCTGACGGGGGACCTGAATAAAGTGCGTTGGATCGGGCGCGGAATGACGTCCGGCCAGATTCGGGTGCAGGGCAACGTCGGAATGCACCTGGGAGCCCATATGCGCGGCGGTGAAATCTCCGTCGACGGCGATGCGGGCGACTGGGTTGGCGCAGAAATGAAAAATGGCACCATCCGCGTTGCCGGTAATGCTGGCGGACAGGTGGGTGGCGGTTACCGTGGCAGCTTGTCCGGCATGAGAAACGGCAACATCTTGATTGGTGGTACGGCTGGCCTGGAGATTGGCCTGCGGATGCGCCGAGGTACGATTTTGGTGGGCGGGTTGGTTCGCGATTTCGCCGGCTTGCAGATGAAGGGCGGAACGTTGGTGCTGCTGGCCGGCGCCGAATTGCGGGCCGGCGCCTGGATGAATCGAGGCACAATCGTGTCGCTAAAGCCGCTGCCCATGATGCCCACCTTTCGTCCTTCGGGACCTTGCGATCCCACGTTTGTGCGGATCTTCGCCCGTCATCTGGCTCGAATGGGCGTTGATCTGCCACTCAATGGCCACTACCAACGCTTTACGGGTGACACATGCGTGCCGGGCCAGGGCGAGATTTGCATCTGGGACCCCAACGAGGCCTGACGCGGCCCTCGTTGCCATCGGCGGCTGTCGATCGATCTGACGGTGGGACGACTGGCTGATCGTTCTTCCCTCCCTGGCCGCTTTGACTAAGGTAGATT
This sequence comes from Pirellulaceae bacterium, assembly GCA_028289675.1. GTDB lineage: Bacteria > Planctomycetota > Planctomycetia > Pirellulales > Pirellulaceae > Aureliella. The sequence goes on along the minus strand of JANQOL010000387.1, from coordinate 7,066 downwards.
GCAGCTCGCGCGATCTACGTCCGTGCCCTTTTGCCGCCAGCCCACCGGACTGATCATCGATGCATGAGTCAGATAAGCGGCACAGCGAATGGGCCGGTAGACTCGTCGAGATTCAAACATTTCTATCCCGCAATCTCTCCCTCAGGTTCCAATTCATGCGACGTTTCCATCCATTGACTCGGGTACTGCCGTGGCTATTCGTTTTGTCGATCACGTTGGCGACTGGTGCACCGTTGCTGGGGCAGGATTCGGATGAGCCGGAAGAAATAGCGCCCGGCATTAATTCCGGTCTAGTGTCGTCGCTGAAGTTCCGTTCCTTGGGACCTGCACTTATGTCGGGTCGGATTGGAGATATTGCCATCGATCCAGTGGACCGTTCGACGTGGTACGTCGCGGCCTGCTCAGGTGGAGTGTGGAAGACGACCAACGCGGGCGTTACTTTTCAACCCATCTTTGATGGTTACGGTTCCTATTCCATTGGCTGCCTGGCCATCGATCCGCAAGATCGGCACACCATCTGGGTTGGCACGGGAGAAAACAACTCGCAGCGCAGCGTCGGCTACGGCGATGGTCTCTACAAATCCACCGATGGAGGACGTTCCTTCAAGAAGGTTGGATTGGAAGAAAGCGAGCACATCGGCATGATCGCCATTCATCCCGAAGACAGCCAAACGGTGTTTGTCGCCGCGCAAGGACCGCTGTGGCGCTCCGGTGAAGATCGTGGTTTGTACAAGACCAGCGATGGAGGGCAGTCATGGACCAAGATCTTGGATGTCAGTGAACATACCGGTATCAACGAAGTGCACATCGATCCCGAAAATCCGCAGATCATGTATGCCACATCCTACCAACGCCGCCGACATACTTGGGTGTTAATCGATGGCGGACCGGAATCGACGATTTACAAGTCCACCGACGGTGGCGACAACTGGCGCAAAATCTCGCGTGGACTCCCCGGCGGCTCACTGGGCCGTATCGGTATCGACATATCGCCAATCAATCCGGAAGTCTTGTATGCCGTGGTGGAAGCTGCCAAAGGTCAGAGCGGTTTCTATCGTAGTGCCAACCGGGGAGAGACTTGGCGCCGCATGAGCAGCTCGGTCAGCAGCAGTCCGCAGTACTATAACGAACTGGTTGCCTGTCCACACCGCTTGGATCGTGTCTACATGCTGGACACCTACATGAGGGTAACGGAAGACGGTGGAGCTACCTTCAAGCCGTTGGGCGAAGCCGACAAGCACGTCGACAATCACGCGTTGATCGTGGATCCCGAAGATGAGGAGCACCTGCTGATCGGATGCGATGGCGGACTGTATGAGACTTGGGACCGCGGCCGAACCTACGACTTCAAACAAAACCTGCCGTTGACGCAATTCTACAAGGTCGCTGTATCCAACGATAAACCGTTCTATTACGTGTATGGCGGCACGCAGGACAATGCCACGCAAGGCGGCCCCTCGCAAACTAACAACACGCACGGCATCCGCAGCAGCGATTGGTTCATTACAGTCTTCGGTGACGGCTTTGAGCCAGCTGTAGATCCGGAAGACAACGATACCGTCTATTCCCAGTGGCAGTACGGAGGGCTGGTGCGCTACAACCGCCAATCGGGAGAGCGCGTCGATATCCGTCCGCAACCACCTCAGGATGGTCCCCCGCTGCGCTGGAATTGGGACTCCGCACTACTGGTCTCACCTCACAATTCAAAGCGCCTGTACTACGGTTCCCAAATTCTCTTCCGCAGCGACGATCGCGGCGACAACTGGCAAGCGATCAGTCCTGACCTGACGCGACAGATCGATCGCAACGAATTGAAAGTGATGGGCCGCGTATGGGGTGTCGATGCCGTGGCCAAGAATGCCTCTACGTCTCTCTACGGTACGATCGTATCCGTCGATGAGTCTACGTTGGAACCAGATCTCCTGTACGTGGGAACCGATGATGGTTTGCTGCAAGTCAGCGAGGACGGCGGCAAGAACTGGACGGAGATCTCGCGCTTTGGTGCCTTAGCCGTGCCCGAGTTCGGCTACATTAACGACATCGAAGCAGACGTGCACGATGCAGACACAGTCTACGTCGCCGTGAACAATCACAAGCGTGGTGATTTTCGCCCTTACATCGTCAAATCAACGGACCGCGGTGAGACTTGGCAGGATATCTCCGGTGACCTCCCGGAACGTGGTAGCGTCTACACCCTGAAACAAGATCACGCCAATCCTCAACTACTCTTCTGTGGAACTGAGTTTGGGTGTTTCTTCACCGTGGACGGTGGCAAGAAGTGGATCCAACTGAAATCCGGTTTGCCGACGATCGCGATCCGCGACCTGGAGATCCAACGGCGTGAGAACGACTTGGTCCTGGCCTCGTTTGGGCGAGGTTTCTACGTACTGGACGACTATTCGCCGATTCGCGATTTGACGCCTGAGTTGCTGGAAACGAACCACATGTTTCCGATCAAGACCGGCCAAATGTTTCGGCGCGTCACCCCGCTGGGCTCCGGTCGCCGCGGATTCCAAGGAGCAAACTTCTACACCGCCAGCAATCCTGATTTCGGAGTCACATTTTCCTTTTACTTGAAGGAAAGTCTCAAATCTAAAAAATCCGAGCGTCAAAAGCGCGATTCGCAGCTGGAGGCGCAGGGCAAAGACGTACGCTACCCCAGTTGGGAAGACTTGAAGGCTGAAGACCGAGAAGTCGCGCCGCAGCGTTGGCTGACTATTCGAGACAGCGAAGGCAACGTAGTGCGAAAAATGAGCACGTCGACCAGTAAAGGTTTGGTGCGAGCGCATTGGGATTTTCGCCACGCTAGCAGCTCCGCTTTTGGCGGCGGACCAGTGGCCGTACCAGGCAAGTACACGGTGGAGGTCTCCCAGCGCGTCGAAGGAGAAATCACGGAAGTGATACCTGCGACGGAATTCGAGATCCAGCCCCTGAACTTCGACGAAACGGCCAAGCCCAACCGCGAAGAGATTCTGGCATTCAGCCGGAAAGTATCGAAGCTGGCCAACGCGGTCTACGCGGCCAGCGAGTTGGCAGACGATGCCCGAGAGCATTTGTCGGCGATTGAACGGCTGACTGCTTCGTCGGCGGAGGTGGATCCAAGTTTATGGAATGACATCCGCAAGTTACAGCTGCGTTTGATGGACTTGGACGAGAAGTTCTCCGGCGATCCAACTCGCTCCCGTCGCAACGAAGTTTCGGCACCGGGCCTGCAAAGTCGCTTGCGATCAGCCATGTTCGGCGCGATGGGCAGCACCACGGGGCCAACGGGCACCCATCGAAGGCAATACGAAATCGCCGCTCGCGAATTTGAAGCACTCTCCGCCGATCTGAAGCGTCTGCTCGAACGGGACGTGCCCAAGTTGCTTAAGCAGGTCGACGAACTGGGCGCGCCTTGGACACCGGGACGAGAATTCCCTGCTTGGAAGTAGGTTCGCCGATGCTGGGCGGAATTATTGGTAGCATATGGCCTGCTTCATCGACGAAATGGCTGCTCGCCATCGTCGAAGACAGGCCACACCAAGGAATGCTGCTCGGCAACAATAGGATGTAACGGTGTCCCAGGAATTGAAGATCGCCATCGTAACGGGTGCGGGCAGCGGGATTGGACGTCAAGTTGCCCTGACGTTGCTGCAAAACGGCTATCGAGTGTTATTGGCTGGGCGACGTTTGGCCGCACTGCAAGAGACCCAACAACTGGCCGGAGATCACGCCAGTGAAGCTTACCCTGTCGCCACAGACGTTACCAATGCTGAATCAGTAGACGCACTATTCTCCCATGCTCGAGACGAGTGGGGACGTTTGGACCTGTTGTTCAACAACGCGGGTATCAATGCCGCTGCCGGGCCGATCGATGAGATAGAACTGGAGGAGTGGAAGCAGGTCGTCGATACAAATTTGACCGGTGTATTTTTGTGCACCCAAGCTGCCTTTCGCATCATGCGCGCTCAGCAGCCTCAGGGCGGTCGCATCATCAATAATGGATCGATTGCCGCGCACGTTCCAAGGCCATCAAGCATTGCCTACACGGCAACGAAGCATGCCGTCACAGGCTTGACCAAATCCACAGCCTTGGACGGTCGTCCGCTGCGAATTGCTTGCGGCCAGATCGATATTGGCAACGCGGATACGCCCATGGTCCAGCAGATCAAAAAAGGCGTGTTGCAAGCTGACGGCACGCTGGCTGCCGAGTCCACGATGGACGTGGCCGACGTCGGCCGAGCGGTCTTGTATATGGCCAGTTTGCCCTTGGAAGCCAACGTGCCATTTATGACCGTCATGGCGACAGGAATGCCCTACCTGGGCCGCGGATAGGTCGCCGACTCAGCCTCACGACAAACGGAGCGATGTAGATGCGCGGTGAATCCGTCAGCCTTTTGCTGTCACTTGTCCTTCTGCTTTGCATTCCTTGCGCCATTGTGATGGTCTCATTCGTGATTCAGATGCTGCGGAAGAAATCCGCGTTACAAGTCAAAGACATACTGCAATCGTGCACGATAGCGGTGGCGATTACTTTCGCAATCACCCTGGTGATTTCGTTCATCTTCAAGGCAGTTGGTTTCTTTGATCAGCAATTCTACAGGCCATCATCACGCGACTATGGCATGGCGGCGGAGCTTGGATTGCAGCCGGAATCCGTGACGTTCTCCAGTGGCGATGGGACGACGCTCCATGGTTGGTTTCTCAATGCGGGCGACGAACCACGCGGGACCGTGATCTGCTTTCATGGCAGCGATCGGAACATCACCTATACGACTCGAAATGTGGCGTGGCTGACCCAACACAGTCTCAATGTGTTTGTCTTTGACTATCGCGGGTACGGACAGTCTGGGGGTGAGCCGAACCGGAAGGGAATTGTCGAAGATTCCGTGGCAGCCATCGACTATGTCTTGAGTCGGCCGGACGTGCCAGCGGACAGCGTTATTCTCTACGGTCAAAGTATGGGTGGACAACTGGCCTTGAATGCGGCCTCGATGCGGCAGGACGTCGGCATCCGTCTGGTGATTGCCGAAGCAACCTACGCTCGCCAAAGCTACCACTTGAGCGACAAGCTCGGTCAACTTGGCCCGCTTTGGCTTGTCAAATGGGGAGGTTGGCTCCTAACCAGCGACGAATTCAGCGGGGAGGCAGCAGTTGCCAACTTGGAGTCGACACCCGTGTTGCTGGTTCATGGGAGTGCCGACACCGGCGTCAGCCCCTACCACAGCGAACGCCTGTACGATGCGGCCGCAGGCGCCAAAGAGATATGGCGTTATGAAGGCCAGGGACACCTGCGGATTTTCAAAGATGGACCTCCGCAGGAACGGCTAGTCGAGTTTATCGAGAAACATCTTCCCCCACCGGCCAACGATGAGAGCGAAGCGGCTGGCGGTGAACAAACGAATGGCGTTTAGAAATGCCCCAAGTCGTTTGGCAGAACTGACAGATACATATCAATCCTCACTTGTGTGGGTGGAGTTCTCTTCGGGCAAATCAGCCAGTGGGCTTACAACTGGTGGACGATGCAGCCGATGTTTCTAAGAAATCTGCGGCATCAGGTTCGGCGATGCACCCACTGCCTCGGGGACAACGATATGAGGTTGAACAAGACCGCCCATATTTGGGCGCAAATGGTGACTTCGACGATAGCACCTCCATACTGTGAGCCGCATGGCGCTAGCCGCGGATATCATCGGTGCACCGGCAGCTAGCGCCTTGCCGCTAACCATTTACGGGACAGTAGTCAGTTTGTGCTTAAGAAGTCAAAAGACGGCGTCAAGCGATTCGTTTTGTGAAATCTAGCCCTTGATGCTTTTATGCCGAGCCTTGCGAAGCGGTTCGATTGGCCAGCCTTCGATTGCGAATACGGAGATTGAAGGATTCGACGAGCAACGAGAAGCCCATGGCAAAGTAGATGTAGCCTTTGCTAATGGGTGTGCCAATGCCCTCGGCCACCAGCATGACGCCGATGAGCAATAGAAAGGCCAAGGCCAGCATTTTGATGGTGGGATTGCCCTCAACAAAGTCGCCAACTTGATCCGCAAACCAGATCATGACTCCTACGGCGATAATGACGGCCGTGATCATGACCCACAATTCCTTGGCCATCCCGACTGCGGTGATCACGCTATCGAGAGAAAAGATGAGATCCATCAGCGCGACTTGCACCAGCACTGCGCCAAAGCTGGAACGCCCTTTGCCGGTGGTTTGCGGGTCATCGCCGGGTGCTTCGACTTCCTCATGGATCTCCATGACGCTACTGCGAATCAAGAACAATCCTCCGAGCACCATAATGATGTCGCGCCACGAAATCTGATTGAACTCATCCCAAGCGTGCTGATCCAGCTGGCTATCGGTAACCTGCTGCGTTGCAATTGCCGCCTCACCCGTGTGACCGGCCGCAATGGCGTCTTCCGTGAAGTAGGTCTTTAGTCCCTCCACGGGCAGCAAGTCTGACAGAGAGAAGACCGGCGTCACCAACTGGGCGATCCAGAAAATACCCGCCAGCAGCAGGATGCGAGTACCCAAGGCCAACAGCAGGCCCCAACGGCGCGCCGAACTTTGCTGTTCTTCCGGCAGCTTGCCCGTAGCTACCGAAATGAACACGATGTTGTCGATTCCCAGCACGATTTCCATCAGGCTGAGAGCGACCAGGGCGATCAATGCTTCTGTCATGAGGAACTCGAAAGGAAAGACCGCAACCAAGGGTAAACAGTGCTTTGCAGCCAAGGATCTAGCAAACTACCCAAGGCAATCCATACCAGGCACAGATAGCTGATCGGGCGCAACCACCGATCTCCCATCCAACTGCCCAGCCGCAAACCCAATGATGCGCTGACTAGTACGACCGGCAAAGACAGCAAGGCGATAACCACCGCTTGCCACACCACGTCTCCGAAGGTGCACCACAATATTAGCAGTTGTGGCACAAAATTGCTGATGTACATCGAGAAAAGAAACGCGCGAGCGCGGTCCGCTGAGTAGCGCTGTCCATGCACCCACAAGACCATGGGCGGAGCACTCATGCCCGACAGGCCCTGCAAGATGCCGCTGCCGCCAAATGTGATTAGCTGGCTGTACCAGCGCC
>JANQOL010000380.1 GCA_028289675.1 Pirellulaceae bacterium | reverse complement strand
AAACGCGCGCCCGAGACCACAAACGGGCAACACGCAGATGGCTGTCCAGCATCGTACGTGCAACTGTCGCATCAGACCGTAGGTGGCCAGCAGCGCGGCCCATCCCGAACACCAGGCTGCCAATCGCGCGGTGCCATAACCGGGTGGAAAGATCCAGAATAGCGGTGCTTGAACATAGAAGTACGCCGGCGGCAAGGCAAACAGCAGTTGATCGGCGCCATCGAACACGCTGACTCGATCCGCGGCAGGCAAGTCATGGCGGGTTGGTACATAAGGAATACGCGGCACGCCCTCCCAGGCTACCGTCCAACCCGGCACGCTATACCACTGTTCGTCCTGACCTCCCATGCGGTACCAAACCGTGGGCAGCCGGAGGCAAGCCAACGCGGCTACAACCAGCAGCAATCCCCAACGATGGGCCGGCCATCGCCGGACGCGACCGTGGTTTGCTGGTAGGTTATCCGCCGAAGTCATTTTGGACGGTCACCTGATACGTTGTCGCGATGATAGTCTCCCCGACTGAAGTACTTCTCCAGCCACACATAGGCGATGATGAAGAAGTAGCGACTGCCCATTTCGCGAATCTTCAACTTGGCGACACCAGTGCGGCGATTCCGCCAGGTGATGGGCACCACGTTCCAGGAGTAGCCGCGCACGATAGCCTTCAAAGGCAACTCGACGGTCAAGTTAAAGTGCGGCGACAAAATCGGACGACAGCCTTGGATGACCTCACGTCGGTATCCTTTGAAGGCATTGGTGAAGTCATTGAAGGGAATGCGAAAGAGCCAACGGATCAATGTGTTGGCCATGCGATTGAGCCGGAGCTTGAGCCATGGGTAGTCAATCGTACCACCGCCCCTGATGAACCGGCTCCCAAACACACAGTCGTACTCTTGCAAAACGTTCCAATAGCGCGGCACGTCGCGGACATCGTCTGACTCGTCGGCCATGAAGACCACCACGGCATCACCTCGCATCGCGTCGAGCCCGCACTGAACAGCCCGCCCGAAGCCAGCCAGTCCGTCGTTGGTGACCGGCCGTAGCGCGGGAATGCGGTCCGCGATCTCTTTCAACTTTTCGGGAGTGCCGTCCGAGCTATGGTCGTTGACCACCACGATCTCATGCTCGATGCCGTTGAGTTTCAACTCCAAATGCAAATGCTCGACGGTGGACTCAATGCAGTCCATTTCGTTCATGGCGGGTATGACGACGCTCAACATTCTCGGTGGCGAGTCGTCGGAGGTCGAATCAGGAGTCACGGGGCCATTCTCAAAAATGCAGTTTCCAGGACGCTGTTGGTGCGGTGTCGCCGACAAGCAGCGAGTTTTAAAACAAGGTGACTTGTGGCCAAGCAGAAGCGGAGCGTTCCTTCGGTAAGCAGCGATCAAGCATAGCCCAAGTCGGTCAACGTCGGCGGTCATCGGAGTTGGCCGGGCGCACGCAGAATTGGCAATCTGATAGCTGCCGCGGTCCACCTTGGTCGTTGCACCGGTCGGTGCGGGCCATCGAGTCGCGGCTTCGTCCATCCATGAAATGCTTACTAAAGCGCGGGCAAACCTCCTACAACGACAAGTAAAATGTTCTAGATTGGTGTTCGGCCAACACGGCTGGCGCAGGCAAACGGCCTCCGAATTCGACTATTTTTTGGCACATTTCCCCATGCACGACGATGCTGAAAATCAAGATCGTCCCGAATTGGAGGAAACCCTGGCGCCGATGGACGAGCCGGATGAAATCGAATTGTCATTCAACGATTCGATCATGGAAACCAACCGGTTTGAGGAAGAAAATCCAACCACACCAGGTGTTCAGGATTCTTCCGAGCCGGAGGTTGAACAGGACAAGATACCCGGCTTTCGAATCATCACGGAACTTGGCCGCGGCGCGTTTGGTGTCGTCTTCCAAGCCGAAGATGTCAATTTAGATCGCTTGGTCGCCATCAAGCTGCCGCTGCTGCGCGACTCCAAGTTAGCGGCCAAGTACATTCAAGAAGCTCGCAACGCGGCGCAGATCGACGCACCTGGTATCGTGCCCGTTTATCAGGTGGGAACGACGCGAGGTGGTCAACCTTTCGTCGTCCAGAAATTCATCGATGGCAGCAGTTTGAGCGAGCTGCTCAAGGGGTCTGGCAAGTTGTCGGCCGCCAAGGCCATTGAATACGTCTACAAGATTGCCAAGGCCATCGGCGGCGCTCACCAATCGGGACTGGTGCATCGCGATCTCAAGCCAGCCAACATTCTCCTCGATCAACAAGACGAACTGTGGGTAGCGGACTTCGGCCTGGCGGTTTTCGAAGAAGATCAGCGCGAGCTGCGCGGCGAAGTGGCTGGCACGCCCGCATACATGGCGCCGGAACAGTTGACGGGCCGCGTGGATTGGTTGGATGGACGAGCTGACATCTGGGCCATCGGCATCATTTTTTACCAGCTGCTTACCGGTCGACTGCCGTTCGAGTCCGAGAACTTTGATGAGCTTCGAGATCAGATTCAGCGTCGTCCCGCGCGTCCGATTAGCCAACGCATGCCCGGACTGCCATCGAAACTGGATGAAGTGTTTGCCCGTTGCTGTGCCAAGAAAGTCGACGACCGCTATGCCAGCGCTCGCGAATTGGCCGCCGATCTGGAAGAGCTGGCCTTGGATCCCCAGCTAGCTCTGTTGGCGACTGCCGAAATGGCTGGCTCTGCGGCGGGGCCCACGCTGCGCTCGCGAGGCGGGGCCAGCATGAGTACGCGGTTTGGCAACAGCCTGTGGCAATCAACTCAGTTGCGGCGGACCTCCGATACCAAGACTGGCCGCTGGTTGACCTGGATTGTGTTGGCCATGGCTCTGGGCGGCGTGGCCGGCTTTGGCCTGCTGTGGTCACGCTTGAGTCGCGATACGCAGTCCGCACCAGAAGTTCCTGCGCAAGCGGACGCTGATCCTCCGGCCGAAGTTGAATCCGTCGAGGAAGATCTGCGCGTGTCCAAGGCGGGTACTGGCTCGCATTCGACGATCGCGGACGCAATCGCCGAGGCTGCACCAGATTCCGAGATTGTTGTTCAGGCTGGTACCTACACCGAGACACTAGTCATCGACAAGCCATTGCGACTGCGGGGCGAGGGAGCACGCGAAGAGATTAGTATCGTTGGAGAACAGGCGCCGGCGATCCAAATCACCGCCGGAGGCAAGCTGACCTTGATCAACTTGAGTTTGGACGCCAAGGGCGAACAACTCAATACGATCGAAGTGCAGCAAGGCAGTTTGACGCTCAACGGCTGCCGACTCAAATCGACCAGTTTCGATTGCATCAAATTGGATCAGGGGTCGCAGTTGCAGGCCACCGACTGTGATTTCCAATCCGCCGAACATCCAGCTATCTTTGCCGCCCAAGCACAGCAGGTGGACGTCAGTCGTAGTTCGTTTCAATTCGATTTACCGAATTTGGGAATCGAACGAGACCAACCCGTGGCCGGCATTCAGCTAGCCGAATGCGGCGCCAACATTCGCGAGTGCACGTTCAACGGTATCGACGATCTCGGCAAAGGGGTTTCCGCGCGCGATGCCAAAGCCAAGATATCCATCGCCGGCTGCAAGTTTACTGGGCTACTGCATGCGACGGAGTTCTTTGATTGCCAAGACGTTGAACTCACAGGATTAAACGTCATTAGCGGCTGCGAACTTGGGTGCTATGTCGAAGGTGGGCAAGTTGCGATTCAGGATGCGGACATCAAGAACTGTGATTACGGTCTCAGTCTGGTGGAGTCGGCTAGTGTTACCTCGACGAATGCGAAGTTCGACAACAACTCTCGCGTGGGAATATGGCTTGAGAATAGTCGTTTAGAACTGGACTCTTGTTTTATCAACGACAACCAAACGGTTGGCATCTTGATTGACGTGGAACAGTCGGCACCCTCGCTGACCGCCAACAGTTGCTCGCTGCAAGGCAATCAGATCGGTGCTCTGTTGGTTTCCGGTGCCGTTGAATTCGAACTGGGTTTGATCTCCCAGAATCGAGCGGCAGGTGTCGCGGTCGTGAGTCACAGCAGTTTGCCGGATGCATTGCGCCGCCGATCGGTGGATGAGGATTCCGTCCAACGCGTGTTGCGGGCCAAACGCGTGACGCTAAACGGCAAATCGGAGGCTCCGGCCGTGCTGTTCAATGCCCCAGGCGCGTACCTGTTGAGCGACTGCCCCTTTGTCGATTTCCCCAACGACAATCGTCCGGCTGTCAGCGATGGCCTGACGACCGAGGTCCGCGACGGCACGACCTGGGTAATTCGCCGCTGAAGTAGCCCTCAAAACTGAGCGGGCGGCAAAGAGTCCGGCTCCAGACTTGTAAGGAAGATGAAGCACCCTCGATCCTGGTTACTGTGGTTTTCAAGCCCGTAATGCGGAACATGGACGCAGGAATGCCCGTTTTTGGGAAAGTTTGAGGATGACGTGAATCCGTCCGAAAAAGACGCATTTGCAATTTTTGCAGTGAGCGACTGTAATATTGTGGTGCGGTAAGTACGATATGCCCACCAAGAGCGACTATTACACCTGTTTGAGGAACCGTCTAATGTTGGTCCGCCAAAGCTGGGTTGGCTTGAGTTTAGCCTGCAGTTTCCTGTGGGTTGCGTCATCGACCTATGCCCAGTTGCCCAGTTATTCGCAACGCAGCTATTCGCAATACAATGCATCGAGACAGCAGCAGTTGGTCTATTTACCGCAAGGTGAGCGGCTAGTGCTGTCACGTGACTTTGCCGCCCAGCTGGACGGTGATCAGCTCCGTGTTTCACTCGAACGCGGCGGTTTGCTGAATTCGACTCTGAACGACGAGTTGAAGGTGTCGTTGGTTCAACCCAACAAGCAACGGCAAGATGTGCGGCCCAACGAGAATGGCCAATTGGTGTTCGACAACGTGCAGCAAGGACTCGCGGCCATTGTGGTGACCGCGGACAGCATGGCGAATACGTCACTGTCATCTCTCTACGCGGCTATACCCATTTTTGTCACTCCACCAGCCGCGGACCCGACGCAGCCAGCTGTGCCGATCAGTGTTCCGCTGGCCGAAGTTCCTATGGACCAAGTGGTACAGAGTTTGGCCAGCAGCTCCCAGCCCGCGACCAACGGTAACGAAGTGTTGGCGTCTGACGACTTTCAGTTGGTACCCCCGAATCGATTTCAGGTGCAACGGCTAGCCGATGGCAGTCTGCGAGGTCGTGTCATTGTTCCTCAGCGTGGTTATCTGGCCGTGCCTGGAGTTACGCAGATCAGCTTTTTCCGCAGCAATGCGTTGGTGGCATCGACCCGCTCGGACGCCGAGGGCAACTTCTTGGTTGAAGATCTGCCAGTCGGTGTAAGTTCTTTGGTGGCCACTGGCCCAGCTGGGCACGCGGCGTACCGATTGCAAGTCCTGGACTACGAAGAGCTTGTCAATCCTCTGACACAAAATGGGTCGCGAGCCAAGTATGTCAGTCGCATGCAAGCGGGCGATGGACTGAACGTGTACTTGATTCCTCCAGTATTGATGGATGATGTGGAGGAGATTACTGACGAAGCGTTACCCCCTGTAGATGAGTTTGTTGCGCCTCCTATTGCACCTCCTATCGATGCGTTTGGGGTGCCCCTGGCTCCCGGCTTCGGTGGCGGCGGCTTTCCTGGAGGATCCCCCGGAGGATTCGTTGGCGGCGGAGGCGGCGGCGGGTTTGGCGGCGGATTCGGCGGTGGCGCCGGTATAGCCGCGTTGGCGGCCGGCGCGGCTGGCATCGCGATCGCGGTTGATGACGACGATGACGACGGGTTCAATAACAACTTCTTCAATCCAATCGTGGCGACCGCTGTCGCACCGTAGACTGTGGCGCGTTAAGTGCTACTACGGCGGCTGATGTCGCCTTCAATCAACGTGTTCAAACCTTGAATCGCCGACGGCTGCCGTCGGCGATTTTTATATTGGGGTGTTTGGACGCAAGGGCGTTGAAATCTCCGCCTGGATCTTTGTTTAGCAGTTAGCCGCCAGGCGTACTTTGTGCACTGCTGCTGTTTATGTGGCCTGTTTTCGACGGAATGAGCAACCATTCCATTGATGACGCAGGGCCAGATGTCCTTGCGACTCGCGCTAGCCGGCAAATCTGTACGCCTGCGGCTGACTGCTAAACAGGATATTGACGCCCGCGTGTCCTGGCCAAAGAATCATCCGAGGTTGATTCTGCGAGACCACCCCGAGGCATCGGAGCGGGACGCGCGCAGCTTGCTGCTGACAACATCGGCCTCGCCCGTGTCGGTCGGGAAGAAGAACACGGCTCCCAGCAAGATCTGCTCGGTTGGAATACCAAGCAACTCAAACACTTGCGCGCTCCGCAGAACTCCTCCGCTGGACCAGTAGGTGCGGATGCCATGCGCCGTGGCTGCCAATAGCAGGTTTTGAATCGCCGCGGAGGCGGCAGCGATATGTTCCATGTTGGCCATGCTGGGCTCGAACAGACACTCGGCCGGTAAGTCCGGCTGCGAGTTGGGATTGGGCAGCCAGGTCGCCAGAATCAACGCGTCCGCCGCGGCCAGCATGTTGGGAATTTTGCCAGCCTGTTCCAGTGGTATCCTCTGGCGCAGGGTGCGGCAGTTGGCTGCGTCTAAAACGTGGAATCGCCACGGCTCGATGGCTCCGCTACTCGATGAATCGTCGGGAGAACGATGCGAGCTGTCGCAGGCCCGATGGAAAGGGGCCCAACCGGCCAAGTCCAGCAACTGGTCCAAGCCTTCACCCATCCCTTGAGCCGGTAGATCGTCGCCGGAAAGTACCTTGATCGTCTGCCGATTGCGAATTGCCTGTGCGGTTTCCAAGAGGAGCTTTCCAGAACGAGTGGGTGTCGAGTGGATTTGATTCAGAGCCATCCTAACAGCCGCCATCCTAGCAGCCATGTTACAGCAGCATAATGGCACAGCAGCATAGGCGGCATCGACCGAGCCCGCTGACTCGCCTAGGTGAACCGATGAAGTAAACTAGCAAGAGGTCTTGGTAACGCTGGCGAACACCAATGATTCGCCGAACAGCTGTGTACAGGGCGCCGCACAAGCGATGGGAAGGAGAAGGGACATGGGCAGATTCCATTTGCGGTCGCTTCGCGCGCGAGTATTGTGGCCGCTCGCCATGGTGTCTGGGGTAGTGGTGCTGTGCGTGGTGCTGGCCTCATTTGGTTTCGCGGACTGGCAGAGCGAAGCGGAGCAGAATCGTCGATTTGCGAGTATTTCGACCACGCTGAAGCAAGCCGACATTCCGTTGGCTCCCAATGTGATGGATGCGATTAGCCAATTGGTCGATACGCCGCTGGCGACGTTGAATGCGCAGTTTCAAGTCGTCCACCACACGTTACCCGACGACTGGGATCTAACTCAGCTAAGCGAACTGTTGGCTGTCGCGGACGGACAAGTCATTCAGCTGGGGCAGCACCGCTTCCGCTGTCGCCGCTTTCGATCTCAGACGCCCGCCTCGTTGTCAGGTGAAAGATGGGCCATCGTACTGTTTGACGAGGGGGAGCGTTTGGCCGCTCGGACCCGCTACGCTTTACTGCCCGTGGTCACTGGGCTCACCACCACCTTGTTCTTGTCCGTGCTGGCTCTCACGATGTCAGGCAAACTGATTGGACGCATCCAGCGTTTGGAAACCCGCGTGGCCCGCATCGCTGCGGGAGACTTTGCGCCCGTCGAACCGGACATGGCCGATGATGAAATTGGTCAACTGTCCCGATCGGTGGAGCAGATGGGGCGTGACTTGGACGGTCTGTGGTCGGCCGTCAATCGCGGCCAACGCGAACGACTGATTCACCAGCTGGGGGCCGGACTAGCTCACCAATTGCGCAACAGTTTAACTGGCGCCCGCATGGCCGTTGAACTCCACAACCGACGTTGTACGATTCCTGAGCCAAACGACGGATCCGATTTGCAAGTCGCGTTGCGTGAGCTGAATCGTACCGAGAGCGATCTACAGCGAATTCTTCAGTTGGGTAAATCCGAAGAGCCAGCCGGAGATTCCCAGCCCCTCGATGAATGCGTTCAAGACGCCTTGGCGGGCACTTTACCGCTAGCCCGCCATTTGCATGTTGACGTTGCCACCGAATTGAGCCCTGGGTGCGCGCAAGTGCAAGTGGCGCATCCTGCAGCCTTACGTAATGCGGTGAACAATTTGGTGTTGAATGCGATACAGGCCGGTGGGGATCGAGTGCAGGTGCATATCAATGTCAAGAGATCAATGCTCGATATCCAGGTGTCTGACAATGGAGCGGGGCCGCCAGAAGGAGTGCGAGAAGAACTATTTGAGCCGTTCGTCACCAGCAAACCGGAAGGGTTGGGATTGGGGCTGGCAGTTGTCCGGCGCTGTGCGGGAGCCATGCACGGTTCCGTTACCTGGTCGCGCGATCAGGGCTGGACCGTATTCACGCTCCGGGGTCGAATTTGATCTTCGGTGGTCGTTTTTTCAGAGTCCGGCCGACGGACCTCTACTGGTAGGCCGGTCGGTCAAGTTGGGTAGCTATGATTCAACAGGGTGGCAAATCGATCTTGATCGTCGATGACGAGCCTTCCATCTGCTGGGGATTCGAGCAGATGCTGAGGTCGGAGGGGCATGCTGTGTCCATCGCATCCTCTTCCGAGGAAGGCCTGGGATTGGCCGGCCAACAACCGTTTGACTTGGTCGTACTAGACGTGCGGTTGCCGGGTGAAGACGGTATCTCCGCACTACCGAAGTTCCGAGCGGCTATCCGCAATGCTCCGGTGGTCATCATGACCGCCTTTGGCGATCTAGCCACGGCAGTGGAGGCGGTGCGACAGGGAGCTAGCGACTACCTGACCAAGCCCTTTGAGTTGGATGAAGCTCTGCGTGTTTGCCGTGAAGCACTGCGGACGCCCGTTGTGGCAGCGACCGACGAGGTTACCGCGGGTGAGAACGTCCCGCCCGCGCAGCTGGTCGGCAGCTCGGCGCGGATGCAAAAACTCTACCGTCAAATTGCGATTATTGCTGATAGCGATCTGTCCGTGCTCATCCTGGGTGAAACCGGAAGCGGTAAGGAATTGGTGGCTCGGGCCGTGGTGCAGCACAGTGCTCGGCATGCGGCCACTTATCTGGCCGTCGCTCCAGTGGCCTTCAGTGAGTCATTGATCGAGAGCGAACTGTTCGGTCATGCGCAAGGAGCATTTACCGGGGCCGCTCAGGAGCGGGCTGGTATCTTCGAAATGGCCGATGGCGGAACCGTGCTGCTGGACGAAATTGGCGATTTGTCCGAAGCCGTCCAGGTCAAACTATTGCGCGTTCTGGAGCAAGGTGAATTCACTCGCGTCGGTGACGTACGGCCGCGCCGCTGCAATGTCCGCGTGCTGGCCGCCACGAATCGAGACCTTCAGCAATTGGTTCAGGAGGGCCGTTTTCGCCAGGACCTCTACTATCGGCTCAGCGCTGCCCAGGTGGAGGTGCCGCCGCTCAGGGACCGGCTGGACGATTTGCCGGACCTAGTGCACGCGTTTCTGCGGCAAATGGGGCACAATGATCCCGACCCGATGATAAGCGAGGCTTTTCTAGACGTTCTGCGTGCCCGGCGTTGGGAGGGCAACGTTCGCGAACTACGAAATGTGGTCGAGCACGCGGCGGTGGTGGCACGCGGACGCCCCCTGATGCCGGAACACATTCCGGCTCCCCAGGCCAGTCTGCCCAACCGGCATGCACCCAACGACGTGGTGCGCGAATGGGCTCAGCTGCGGCTCGGCGAACAACCCCAGTCCGGGACTCAAGACTTGTACGAGGAATTCTTAGCCGCCTTTGAGCCAGGGCTGCTGGCTACGGTGTTGGAAGCCACCGGCGGCAATCGAGCGGCGGCCGCCGAACGTTTAGGCATCCATCGCGGTACGCTGCGCGATCGACTCCGCAAGTACGAGATCGACTAGGAATCGGTCCCCAGACCTCGCAGCGGGTCGATTGCCCGTCCTACCATGAGATTTTCGATAGGTTCCGAGCCTGCGCCGGCGGGCAAAAGCGGCGATGGCTGTCGTCCCAATGTTGTTGCAATTGAGACGCAATTTCATTAAAGTATCGGGGCAAGGCAGGTTATTGACACCTAGATCTGTCAAAAATATTGATGTCCCTGTCACCGACTCGCACCGGGCGCCAGCTTTGCTCTCGGATACCGAGCGACTGGCAACGGTAGCCATTTCTTGGATGGTACAGGCCGCACGCCTGCGCAGCTCGCACTAACTCGTCCCACTGCCATGCCGTCCCAACCTGATCACGACAGGCAACCCGCTAGTCCGCCCGAGAGTCATGGCGGCGAAGATCGGGCGCCTGCCTTGCCGAAAATCGTCAGCTTTGAAAGCCTATCGAGGTGTGGCGATGAGATTTGGATCGAGAACCAGGGGCAGATCTATCGCCTGCGGAGGACTCGTCAGGGCAAGCTGATCCTGACCAAATAGCGAAACCTGCCGACGCTCTGCCACCATTGAGAAATTCGGTTGTCGAGGATCAACCCTGTGGACGCAAGTCCAGGTTGATTTGAGAGAACCGATGCACGCTCGTGGTGACCCATCTCAAAAACCGAAATCGCCCACGCGCCTACTCGAGCTCGTCCAGTGATTTTGGCCAGTCGTCCTTTAGTAGTCGGCTGAGTGAGCGATCGGCCAGGATCCGGCCATCGGTTTGACAACCTGGACAGTAATTGCATTCGTTGCTGGCGTAGCGTATTCGCTGGATTGGGGCTCCGCAGACGGTGCAAGGCTCGCCGAATTTTCCGTGGACCTGCATTTCGTCGCGAAAGGCAGTGACACGTTCCGGAAATCGGTCGCCGGCTTCTTGCTGTAGCCGCTCAATCCACTTGACCAAGGTCGACCGCATGGCCTGCACAAGTGCATTCAGTTCGTCGCCATTCAACTGCGAGGTGCGTTTCAAGGGCGACAATTTGGCGGCATGCAAGATCTCGTCGCTATACGCGTTCCCAATTCCGTCAAAGCGGCTAGGGTCCGCCAGCGCGCGTTTCAGCGTGTTGTTGCCGCGCAGCAGCTGCTCGCGCAGCCGAGTTTCGTCCGAGGACAACACATCGATGCCGCCGGCGTGCAAGCTTTGAACGTCATCTAAACTGTCCAACACCCACAGTCCGGCTCTCTTCTTGGGACTGGCTTCCGTCAGCAATACGGTCCCATGCTCGAATCCGAAAGCGGCCAGATCGCGTTTGCTGGAGGGCGAGGCCCCCGGTTTTCGCCAGTGAAAACGCCCGGCAATCATCAAATGAAAAACTAGAAAGTAGTGCTCCTGAAAATGCCAGACCACGCGTTTGCCACAGTGCGAAAAACCGGACACCGTCCGACCCACGCATTCCTCCAAGTCAGGTCGATAAGTCTTCATCAGCGACGGGCTCCGCACCCGCGCCGATTGGAGGACGTGGCCTTGCAAGTGTCTTTCCAGGGCGGACACATAGAGCCGAATATCTGGCAGTTCGGGCACGGCTGGAACGGGTTGCTGGCCAGGAGTCCTTGATAGGCGTGGGTGTCATTCATGTGCCGACCAGTGCACGGGATGATCCGGTCAGCGCTCGACAACTCGCCGCGATTCTTCTTCCACGATGCGCCTGAGCCGTTCTTGAACTCGGGATTGCAGTTGATCGCGATCATTTTCTGTTTCTGCCGACTCGGGGACCTCCGCGGTATCGGCGGCTACCTGGGTGACCAATCGGCAAATGGTGCCATCGTGCAAGTAAACTCGGTTGCGGCCTCCCAGTTTTGCCGCGTACAACGCTTCGTCAGCATGACGCACTAGATTGCCAATCTTGTCGTCCGGGCCAATCTCGGCCGCTCCACCGCTCATGGTGACTTGGATTACCTGATCTTCATGCGTGACTTGGATGCCCTCCAGCGTCTGCCGCAGTTCATCCAGGGCTTCCGCCGCGCTGGCTACCGGAGCGACGGACAACATCGCAAACTCTTCACCGCCGTAGCGAGCCACGCAATAGGCATTGCCCAGCTCTTGTTGCAGCTGTCGAGCGACCTCCTTCAGCACGGCGTCACCGGCGGGGTGTCCGTAGGTATCGTTGATGTGTTTGAAGTGATCAATGTCCACCAGCCCTAGTGCAAAAGATTGTTCTTTGTGCTGCCATTGTTCAAACAATTCGTCGGTGGCCTTGTCAAACGCGCGGCGGTTCATCAGTCCGGTCAATCCGTCTGTGCGCGCCTCCTCGAGATAGTTGGAAATCTGATCTGTCTGCGTCTCCAGCTTGCTTTCAGCACTATCCAGCCTGGCTTGCAACTGTTGATTGGCCTGCATGATCTTGGCCAGCAGCCCGGATATCTCTTCTTTGGGTGCGCTTGGATTGCCCTCCACTTCCTGGCTGATCGATGTCAGCTGCGATTGGTATTTCGAAACGTCACCGGAGAACTCGCTGGTCCATTGGGACAATTCGCGTAAGAAATCCAGAAACTGTCGACGATCGACCAGGTCGCCGCCCCCGGCTCGTCTGCCAAACCAGAAACCGACGAGCAAGCCAATCAAGAGTAGACAGGTACCGACGGCCAGTCCAAGGATGAAGATCGGCGTGTTGGGTGGCACGTTAGGCTCCTGGAACAGGTTACCGCGAGGGCTACCGGAGTACGGTGGATGACGGATCCATGAACGTGGGTTCGTCGTTCATACTGGGCGAATCGTTTTTGGAGATAATCACGATGCCGTTGGGGCTGACAGTAAATCCACGCCGTCGATCGGCTTCCAAATCGAAACCAATTTCCATCTCTGGCGGGATATTCACGCCCTTGTCCACGATGGTTCGCCTGAGTCGGGCATGACGGCCCACGTTGACGCCTTGAAAAATGATACTGTCTTCCACCGACGCGTAGCTGTTCACACGTACGTTGGGGCTGATGACACTGCGTTGCACTCGACCGCCACTGAGAATGGTTCCCGGGCACACAATACTGTCGATGGCCATGCCGCGCCGATTGGGATCTCCATCGCTGCCAAACACGAATTTAGGGGGCGGCAGATTGGGCTGCAAGGTGCGAATCGGCCAATCTTGATCGTACAGATTTAATAGGGGGTCGACTTCGATCAAGTCCATATTGGCGTCGTAGTAGGCGTCGATTGTTCCCACGTCGCGCCAATAGGCTTGCCGTTTGCGGTTTTCGTCACGAAACGGAAAGGCAAACACTTTATGGCTGTCGATAATCGATGGAATGATGTTTTTGCCAAAGTCGTGATCGCTGCCTTGTTCGGTGGCATCGCGACAGAGCTGTTCAAACAAAAATCGAGCTGTGAACACGTAGATGCCCATCGACACGAAACAATGCTCGTCATCTCCGGGCATGGTCTTGGGCTCGTTGGGCTTTTCCTGGAAGCCCACGATGCGGTTCTGTTCATTGACCTGCATGACGCCGAATTGCTTGGCTGACTCGCGGTCGACGGTCAGTGCGCCGACGGTAAGATCGGCTTCCGTCTCGCGATGGAATTCGATCATCGACAAATAGTTCATCTTGTAGATGTGGTCGCCGGCCAAGATCAGCACATATTCCGGTCGGTCTTTTTCGATAACGAAGATATTCTGATAGACCGCGTCGGCCGTGCCCTGGTACCACTGTTCGTCGATGCGTTGCTGCGGAGGCACAACGTCCAGGAACTCGTCTAGCTCCGAGCAAAAGTACTGTCGCCAACCCAAGTTGATATGTCGGTCTAAACTGAGCGCTTTGTACTGCGTGAGCACGAGCAGCCGCCGCAGACCGGAGTTGATGGCGTTGGATAGGACGAAATCGACAATGCGGTAGGTGCCCCCAAAAGGTACCGCGGGCTTAGCTCGATCCAGGGTCAGTGGTTCCAGCCGAGTACCCTTGCCGCCGGCCAACACAACTGCCGTAGTATTCCGCAGCATTGATAGAGTCTCTGGAGGTTGAATCGTGAGAGGATACGCTGATCATCGGTCGCGCCGAGCACGTAAAAGCATTTTACTTTTTTGGTGTGGGAGGTTTTCGGTCGTTTCAGTGACCATTGCATAAACGCTACCAGCCAAATTTTCGCGCGACTCGCACTAGAGCATTTTTACTTCTGATGTGGCCTATTCTTGACGGAATGAGCAACCAGTGTGTTGATGGTGCAGGCCATATGTCCGTGCGACTCGCACTAGGATACCAGTTTTAGGGAATGGAGAGAATCGCGACTGGTCGGCGAACACCGCTTCCCGGGAGGCTACCGAGTTCCACTTCACCGTACGGCGACCGGCTCCAGCACGTGCTGTCGGTAGCACAAACCGCACAGCCGGCGGCCATGGAAGAATCGCGTTACTCGTTCGAGTCGGGGGCCGTCCAGCGTCGCAACCAAGACTCCAGAATCAGCAGGTTCCACAATCGATAACAATGGTTAACGCGACCGGCCATGTGTTGGTCGACCAGGGTTCGCAGCGCGTCGGGGCGGAAGAACTGGTGGCAGCGGGCGTCTTCGCCCAGCAGTCGCTCTTCAGTGAGTTCGCGCAGTTCATTTTGGAACCAGGATCCCAGTGGCACGCCGAAACCCATTTTCTTGCGCGTCCAGATCTGGCGCGGTAACAAGCGGTCAAAACTGGTACGCAGCAAACGTTTGCCGCCGCCGCGAGAAAATTTCAGCTGCGCTGGCAAACTGGCCGCGAACTCCACCAGCCGATAGTCCAAAAACGGTTGGCGGCATTCCAGGCTATGCGCCATCGAAGCAATATCGACCTTGGTCATCAGATCGCAGGGCAAGTAGGTCATCAGGTCTCCGAGCGAAGCCTTGCTGATCAAATCACGTTGGCCGGAGTCGCGCCAAGCCGCTTCAAAGAACTCAAATGGGTCTTCGTCCGGCAACTGAGCTACAAAATCGTCGGTATACAGGG
>JANQOL010000378.1 GCA_028289675.1 Pirellulaceae bacterium | reverse complement strand
TTTAACCAGGATATCAGCACCGGTCATGATCTCGGTCGAACGCTTGGTTTCTGCGGAAGCCATCAGATTTCACTCCTAACGATTGGGTGGACTTGTGCGCCGCATCAACGGCGCGATTTCGTGGGTTGGCGGGTTGAGAACGTGCGTGGTCCATCCGATGAGATTGGTAATGGACCACAACCGTAGACGGGATTCTTCCTTGCCAGGCTCGCCTCGTTCCGCAGCCAGATTCCAAGAATTATTGGATTAAAGCCTAATTGAGAGATCGCCAGCCGCCCTGGCGAAATTCACCTAAGTCTTTCAGAATAAAGCAATAAGGTCGATTCTTCAATGTGCAAATTGTGCGCGGCGGTTCCGTCCGGTTTGCGAAAGGCAGCTGCAATGATGAAAGAGTGGATCGCCGTCGCCTGTGGCGGCATGCTGGGCGCCGTGCTCAGGCACGCGCTATCGGGTGTATTTTCCCTTATCAGCCCCGCTTGGTTGCCGATTGCTACCTTAGTTGCCAATGTGCTGGGATGTTTGGCGATTGGAGCACTGGCCCAGTGGTCGTTTCATCAGCAGCTGTCGTCCCATTGGTGGGTGGTGGGAGCAAGGGTTGGATTGTTGGGCGGCCTGACGACGTTTAGTTCTTTTGGGCTGGATATCGTTCGCTTGTGGCAGACGCAGCGGACCAGTCATTCCATGGCGCTGGCGGCCGCTCATCTGATTTTGGGTCTGATGGCAATCGCGATCGGCATGAGCTTGGCCCGCGCGGATCCACAGGTGGCCGAATCGGCATGACGCGCGACCTCGCTACTTGCGTAAACCGCGTGTTCTTCCGGCGCGCTAAATGGACGGCGGGCATCGCAGCAGAAGAGCGGTAGCTGGGCAAGCTAGTTAGTTGGAAAAGAGAAAACGAGTCAGGTGGTAAAACACTGGGGCCGCGAAACATAGGGTATCGATCCGGTCTAGGACCCCGGCGTGCCCCATCACCAACGAACCGTAATCATTGACGCCGCGATCGCGCTTGATGGCACTCATGGTCATACCGCCAAACATGCCCATCACGCCCACCACCATCGCCATGCAGGCTGCTTCTAGAAACGTAAACGGCGTGACCCAAAACAGGCCGGCTCCGATCAAAGCCATGCTGAGCGTGCCGCCGGCAAAGCCCTCCCAAGTTCGACTGGTACTAATCTCGGGAGCAATGACTCGGCGACCCACCCAGTGTCCCCAGCACCATTGCAAAAAGTCAGAGAGCTGAGAGACCAGGATAAAGAAAAACAACAATCCGGCCGGACTGCCATCCCAGGCGGTGCCGTCGCTGGTGGTCAGCTGCAGATTGATCAGCGCTGGTGCATAGCTGAGGGAATACACGCAGATCAACAAGCCAGCGGTCACTTGCGCTGATCGCTCTAGAAATCGTTTGTGGTCTCCTGCGATCGCTATCCGCGCCGGCACAAACAGCGATGCGTAAACCGGAATCATAATGCTATACAGGCCGTAGAAGTCGAATTCATGGCCCCGCCAGCGGATCCCGCTGCGTTCCAAACCAATCAGCAAATACTGCAATGGCGTAAAGACGATCAGAGCCCAGAACAACGCGCGGTGATCACCACGCCTGGTAGGTGCCATGGTAATGAACTCGCGGAGCGCCCAAAAAGACACCAGGCCAAACAGCACGACGGTGCCGATAGGTTGTAGCAGTAAGCCAAAAACCAGGATCGCGCACATCAGCCACCAAGCGTTGACCCGCTGACGAAAGCGGCGGACCAAGGCCGGATTCACAGATTCGTTGGGTTGCCGCTGAAGATACTGGCCGACGATGGACGCAATGGCCAGCGTGGCCAGTACGACTCCCAACAGAATGTTGGTTCGCAAGTTTCTCCAAGCCGGCGGGTTGTTGCCTACGGCGACGCCTCCTGGCGCGGTCGCACCCGGCGCCAGAGCAGCCGCCACCTGACCGCTACCGGACGGGTTCGAGCTCTGTGGTCCATCGGACCTGTCTTCACCCGCGGCGGCAGTTGGAGATGCTTCGTCCGGCTGGCCGGTCGAAGCTGAGCTTGCAGTGTCTCCGCCCCCTTCGCCGTTGCTGCCCTCCTCGTCGGGCACAGCTCCACTCGTCGATTGCGGATCGCGGTCGGCTGAGGGGTCAGCGAGATCCAGTTCGGCCGATGAGTTGCCGGCAGGCTCGCCGTTCTCAACAGCGTCTGCTGATCGATGTTCGCTAGAGCCTGAAGCATCGCCGACCAGTTCGCCGTCCGATGGTTCGCCGAGCGGCGTGTTGTTCGGTGCGACTCCACCGGCGTCCGAAGTTCCGCCGGCCGCGATCGGCGTTTGGCCTTCGGGACGGTCCTGGGCGCACGCAACTGTCCAGGTAAACGCGCTGATCAAGAACAAGTAGATAAAGGGACGTTTCAACAAACCGCGGCGCCACTCGTTCTGCGAAGTCCGAAATCGGGGAGGTCGATAGCCGGCAAGTTGGACCGAACTGTTGTCGATTGTAACCGGGCCGAACATCATAGCGGCAGATCTGCCGGTTCGCGGAGACGGGGTGGGCAAAAATTGTGGCAACCGTAGGGCTGTAGCTTGTCGAATCAAAAAGGGCAGGTTATCTCGCTTGGCCAACGCTCGTCCAGCCTATAATAGAGGCTCATGGCGGACGCCGTCTTTCGACAACACTTTTCTTCCCGCCCGACATGGATGGGCAAGACAGAATAGGACCCGGCCCCACTGGTAGCGACTATGTCCACGCAGGTTGAACTCAATTCGGACTTGGCCCCACCGCTTCCGCTGCGAAGATTTTCTGTTGCCCAGTATCGTCAACTTGGTGAACTCGGTGTCCTGACGCCGGAAGATAATGTCGAGTTGCTGGAAGGATGGATCGTCGAGAAAATGAACCAGCGTCCGATCCATGGTTTCATCGTTGGCCTGCTAACGGAGTTTATGCAGCAACACTTGCCGAATGGATTTATTGTTCGTTGCCAATTGCCGATCAGCACCGAACGCAGTGAACCGGAGCCAGATTTGGCGATCGTACGTGGTACACACTCAGGCTTTCGCGATCGCCATCCGGGTGGGTCCGACTGTCGGCTGATCGTCGAAGTGGCCGACACTTCGCTTGAAAAAGATCGATCCAAAACAGCCATCTACCGCGAAGCTGGTGTTCAAGAATACTGGATTATCAATGTGAACGCGAAAGCTCTTGAGCGTTACGATTTGACGCAACCATCCGAGGAAGCAACTGTCTTTACGCCGGATTCGCAGATCACGACGCTGCTCGGCGACTCAGAATTGACACTCGATCTCAAGCCGGTGTTTGCGTGAGGGCTAGCCGTTAGGAATAGTAGTCAATGGTTGGCATTTCAGGTCAACGCGTTAGCTACTGCTCGTCTTCGTAGTCTTCATACTCAACGTCCTCGTCAGCTTCGCCAGATAGCTCCAAGTCCACACCGTCCTCGGCGACGTCCTCATCTTCCTCTTCGACGTCTGCATCTTCATCTGCAATGTCGTCGGCCAGTTCTTCGCTGACTTCTTCTTCCTCTTCCAGGTCTTCATCGGGCGAATCGACCGCATCTTCTTCCCACGGCAAACCGTCGTCATCGACATCAGGTGCCTCTGCCGGCGCGGTAGTTGTCGCTGCCGCAGCGGCGGACGGCCCGGGGTCATGGGGGCGAATCTTGTTGCGGGTGACCGGCTTGGGGGGTGGCGGAGCAGCTGCAGACGTGTCGTCCTCGCCAGCCTGCATGGCCTCCCAGTCGGCAATGGACAGAATCACTTCGCGCGCCTGAGAACCGTTGTACTGACCCACGATCCCATCCTCGGCCATGTAGTCGATCAATCGAGCGGCACGGCCATAACCGATACCTAGGGTGCGTTGGAGAAGCGAGCAACTTCCGCGTCCCTCTCGGACAACAACGTCCACGGCGGCTGCATACAGATCATCCCGTTTCTTGAGCACACCCGGTACGGCATCATCTTCGTCGCCATCTTCCTTGACCTTCAAGTTCACCAGTTCATTAACGAAATTCTGTTCACCGGTGCTGCAGTGGTCCACCACGGAGTTGATCTCATCGTCGCCCAGGAACGTACCTTGGCCGCGCAACAACATGCTGGTGCCAGGCCACAGGAACAACATGTCACCGTTGCCCAGCAGTTTGTCGGCGCCCATTTCATCCAATACAACTCGGCTGTCAGTGCGGCTGGCAACTTGGAACGAAATTCGCGCTGGCAAGTTACTCTTGATCAGACCAGTGATAACGTCCACCGTCGGTTTTTGCGTCGCCAAGATCAAATGGATGCCTACTGCTCGGCTCTTTTGGGCCAGGCGAATAATGTGCTGCTCGACCTCTTTGCCGGCAGTCATCATCAGGTCGGCCATTTCGTCGGCCACGATCACGATGAACGGCAAGTGATCGGGGATGTTCTCCGCTTCCTCGGTATTCTCGGGTTGAATACGGTCCAGTAGCTCTTCACGTCCCAGCTCGTTGTAGCTGGTGATGTGCCGAACGCCCGCCCGTGCCAACAGCGCGTATCGTTCTTCCATCTTGTCGACTGCCCAAGCCAAGATGGCTTCGGCCTTCTTCATGTCCGTAACAACAGGATGCATCAAATGTGGAAGCCTTCCATAGCCGCTCAGCTCGACCATTTTGGGGTCGATCATCAGCATCCGAACTTCGTCGGGCCGCTTGGTCATCAAGATGGACGCGATAATCGCGTTCAAACACACCGACTTACCCGTTCCGGTCCGGCCAGCGATCAGCAAGTGAGGCAAGGTGGCCAGATCGGCAGTGAGCGGATTCCCCGAGACGTCTTTGCCCAGGAACAATGGAATCTTGGCCTTTTTGCCTTTGGGTCCCTGCTCTTCAATGACTTCTCGCAACCGCACGACTTGCCGAGTCTCATTGGGGACTTCGATGCCCACCGTGTTTTTGCCTGGGATGGGCGCGACGATCCGTACACTGGGGACACGCAGCGCGATGGCTAGATCTTCGGCCAATCCCGTGATCTTGGAGAGACGCAGGCCAGCTTCCAGCTCGACCTCGTACTGGGCGATGACGGGGCCGGTTTCGATTTCCACCACACGGACGTTAAATTTGAAATGTTTGAACGTTTCTTCCAGGATCTTTGCCTTGTGCCGTACTTCTACGGCTTGCTCTTCAAAATCGATGTCGTCGCTTTCATGCAACAATTCGATGCCCGGCAGGACATACTCTTCTGATCCAGCCGGCAGCTTGGTGTCATCCAAATGAGCCAAGGAATCAGTTTCGGATTGCTGAGCTGCTTTCTTTTTCTTCGGCGTCTTGATCGATAGTGCGCGTGGAGCTGGAGGATCTTCATGAGCCTCTTCGGCGCGCAGCTGCAACGTTTCCTCTTCGGTCTCGATTTCGAGATGATCGGCGGGAGGTTCGACGACCGCTTCGACTTCGGCCTCTTCTTCGTACTCATCAACGTCTTCGGCTGCTACATCGGGTGCGGCTGCCGTCGAGCTACCACTCAGTAGGTTCGTTGCGGCGGACCGCAGCGTGCCTACCAATCCTGAACTTGGCGGGGCTTCCGCATCCGACTCGGCGTTGTCGTCCAAGTGACGACCTCCGATCCGAATCGGCGGTTCCACCGTGGTGCCATCGGCCGCCAACTGCAAGCCCTGGTCAACGTCGCTGGTCGGGCGCCGCCCTCCAAGCCAACCCGGCGACACCGGCAACGAAACTCGCCGCTTGGTCGCTGCTGCTGCTGTGCCTGCCATGGCCGCCCCACCACCAAGCATCCAGCCAATAGCCCGCAAGACAACGTAATCGGTACTGAGCAACAGACCCGCGACGAACACAGTCAACGTCAACAACAGCCCGCCCAGGAATGCGAAGTGGTCGTTCAGCCAGGTTGACGTCATGGCCCCCAGATATCCTCCAGGTCCGATCGTCGGCGACAGCGGCGTGTGGATGTTCCACAGGGCTGCAAACGTAGTCGCTGCGACGACCACCAACACCCAGCCGAGTTGGCGGGAAGCGCGCACGTAGTTGCTCTGAACTCGGAACATCCAGATCGCTAGGACGCTCAATCCAGTGACAACTAGTAACGACCCGACGCCCAAACCTTGCACCAGCAACTGAGACACCATGGCGCCGGACCAACCGCACCAGTTCTGGATTTCTTCGTTGGGAGGATGGACGGCATTGTCGACCGGAAACAGCTGACCAAGGGGGCCCCAAAGCTGTCCGACGGAGTCCGCTGGATCAAAGGAAACGAGACTGAGCCACAGAAACACGCAGCACGCCGCCAACAGCAGTGCTTCGATGTCAAATTCAATTTTGCGATTGTCGCTCATCGAGTCAGGAACTCTCCTAGAAAACAGCTAGGATCAGTGTCGCGGAACATTACCGGTCGCAACGATTAAAGGTTGATTGCGGTCGTTCGCTATTTGAACACTGAGATCTTCCTTGACCCCCTATTCATCCATTCCATTCATTGTTAACGTCGCTGCCATTGCCGGCCTTTGGCTGACAACGGTGCTCATCGACCTAACATCGGTCGCTATGGCCTAAATCCTGCAATTTTCGTGGCGTTTCATTGAAGTTTCACTAGTCGCGAAAATCCGAATCAGCCTTACAGTTTTGGCGATCGTCCGGCCCGTCCGCTGTCCCGCTTGTGTTCGCTCGCCATTGAAGCCAACCGCTGCCGCATGCTGTATCTGGACCAAACACTACCTTCGATCGCGGAAAACCTGGCGCTGGAAGACGCTTTGTTGCAGACCGCCGAACGTGGCGATGGTGATGAAGAGGTTTTGCGAGTGTGGGAGGCAAAGCAAACGTTTATTGTGCTGGGGCGCAGTAGCCGGTGGGAACGCGAAATAGACATCGCGGCCGCACAACAAGATGGAGTGCCGATTCTGCGGCGCATCAGTGGAGGTGCGACCGTGGTGGCTGCGCCTGGATGTCTGTTTTACGCCGTACTGCTGTCGCTGGAGACGCGACCCCATTTGCGCATGCTAGATGAAGCTCATCGATTAGTGATGGGCAAAATTCAACGAGCAGTCAGCGCGCTTTGCCCGCAAGTATCATTGGCTGGCACTTGCGATCTGGTACTGGCTGACCGCAAGGTAGGCGGCAACAGTCTACGCGTGCAGCGCAATTGGCTGCTCTACCACGGAACGCTGCTCAACCACATGGACTTGAGCCTGATTCCAAAGTACTTGGCGCATCCACCTCGAGAACCCGATTATCGCGGCGGACGGAGTCACGCTGAGTTCGTTCAGAACCTAGACGTCGATCCTGGTAGGTTGCAACAGCGGCTGCAGACGATTTGGGATGCGCGGTACAGCTACGGTGAATTGCCAGACGACTTGATTCGCGAATTGGTGGCAAGCAAGTACTCGCAGGATGCATGGAACTTGCAACGCTAGACGAGTCCCTTGAAATGGCGTTTGATGATGGTTCCTGTCAGTACGAACATGGAATGGCCCAAGTCGACAACTACCAATTGACCTTCAATTCCGTTCTCCAACGATCATGGACCATGAGCGAACCTACCCACGACTTGTTGTACCGTGTGTCCTTCGAAGACCGGCAGCAACACTCGATTAACGTCGAGCTGTGGTTGTTCGCCGAATCCACGTTCAGCTTGATATTTCCAGTGTGGACTCCCGGCAGCTACATGATTCGCGAGTACACGCGAAACATCGAATCGGTCGGCGCGACGGCACACCTGGAGCGTTTCGGACCCGCACAGGCCACGGTCAGGCTAGCCCGCCAAGGTAAAAACCGTTGGCAGGGAGCGGTTGAGCGGCCAACCCAAATTTGTGTGTCATACCGACTGTACTGTCGCGAAATGACGGTGCGAACGAACTGGGTCGAACGGGATTTCGCCTCGCTATCGGGTGCGGCCACGTTTCCGTTCGTAGACCGAGTTGATCAGCCGGCCCAGATCGAACTGGATCTCCCAGCGGATTGGCCGCACGTCGCCACCCCGTTGCCGCGCATCCAAGACGATTCGCACAAGACTTTGTTTCGCGCCGAAACATACCATGAGGTGGTCGACTCCCCGATCGTCTGCGGAAATCTGCAACAACGCCAATTTGAGGTTGCAGGTGGTCAGCACTACTTGGTCAATGTGGGCGGCGAAGGGCTGTGGGATCTCGACCGCGCAGCCCGAGATACGGCTCGAATTGTTGCAGGCCATCAAGACTTTTGGGGCTGCCAACCGTATCCGCACTATTGGTTTATCAACTTGGCCACGGGCGGTCGTGGCGGTTTAGAACATGACAATTCCACGTTGCTCATGTGCGCACCGCACGCCATGCGTTCTCGTGAGTCCTACGTGGATTGGCTGGGATTGGTTAGCCACGAGTTCTTTCACACCTGGAATATTCGCCGTCTGCGGCCGCGACCGCTGATGAATTACGATTACGAACGCGAGCAGTTCCTCGAGGAGCTGTGGATCGCGGAAGGCATCACCAGTTACTTCGATGATCTGGCACTAAAGCGGCTGGGACTATGCACTGTTGAAGAGTATTTGTCGCGGTTGTCAAAAACGATTGATACGGTGCAATCCGCTCCAGGACGGCTGGTGCAGACGTTGCGAGACTCTTCGTGGGACGCTTGGACGAAGCTGTACCGTCCCGATGAAAATAGTCGTAATTCGCGGATCAGCTACTACTCCAAGGGAGCCTTGGTGTCTTGGTTGCTAGATGTTGAGCTGCAGCGGGCGACGAATGGAGAGGTGGCCTTGGACGACGTCGTCCGCGAATTGGGGCGGCGTCATCAGAGTTCTGGCTACAGCCAGGACGATTTCGACCAGATCGTCGTGGAGTTGGCCGGAGCTGAAGTAGCTAACTGGCTTGGTGAACAATTGGCCAACGCGGCGGAGTTGGATTACACGCCGGCCCTGCAATGGTTGGGCCTGTCGTTCGAGCAGCCGACGGCCGTCGATGCCGCGGATGGCCCGGGCGCTTGGTTGGGCTGCGAGACGAAAGGCGAGCAAATTGCTCGTGTCAGCTGCGTTCTCAGAGGGACGCCGGCAGCGGAAGCAGGCCTCAACGTCGGCGATGAGATTCTTGGGCTGAACGGCTACCGCGTGCACCCGGATCAGTTGGAGAACAGAATCCGAGAATTTGAACCCGGCGATGAAGTCCAACTGCTG
This sequence comes from Pirellulaceae bacterium, assembly GCA_028289675.1. Classification (GTDB taxonomy): domain Bacteria; phylum Planctomycetota; class Planctomycetia; order Pirellulales; family Pirellulaceae; genus Aureliella. Next base: position 306 of record JANQOL010000378.1, on the reverse strand, counting down.
TTAGCTCGCCGCCACAAGTTAATGTCGCTGGACGTTTGTTTGGGTTCCGCACCCGAAAGCAACTGGCAATTGACCTTCGACCCGCAGGCACAGCAGCCAGCGATCGCCATGCGCGAACGCTGGCTGAAAGGCGCTGGAGATTCCACTTATCGTGGCTAACTTTACGCTGCGACTGTCATTGTTCGGCAGCAATACTGTTAAGGTCTTGTTTAGCAGCAATACCGTTCACTTTTTCATAACTATTGATTCGGCAAAGGTTTTTGTCAGCGGCTTGGGCTTGCGATGCTTGGTACGTTTCTTGAGCCA
>JANQOL010000363.1 GCA_028289675.1 Pirellulaceae bacterium | reverse complement strand
TGGGCGCGTTCGCCTACTACGCCTTGCGCCATGCACAGCGGCGACACATTCCAATCGCCGTCGTCAATCACACCAATTTTGACCAGTTGATTGGTTTGTATTTTCCTACTTGCGTGGCTGCCCCCTGCCGCCATTACTTGCAGCGTATCTATCGCTGGTTGTTGATGCAGGCCAGCGGAGTGGCGGCCATGAATAGCGAATCGCTGGAGGACGCTCGGAAGGCTGGTGCCCAGTCGGTGCGCGTCATGGGTACGCCGCTAGCCACCGATTATCTGGAGCACCCAACTCAGCCGGTGGCCGACAGGATTGAGCATGCGGTCTACGTCGGTCGGCTGGCGAAAGAGAAGCAGATTGACCACTTCATTGCCGCCGCCAAGGAACTACCCCACATCCGCTTCTCCATCGTCGGCGACGGGCCTCAGCGGCAAATGGCGGTCGCCGCTGCCGCTCGCCTTCCAAATATCGAGTATCTGGGTTGGCTCGATCGCCAACAAGTCCGTACGGTGATCGACGATGCGCAGTTATTGGTCCTGCCCTCCGTTCTCGAGACCTTTGGTACGGTTGCCCTCGAAGCTTTGGCCCGTCACCGATTTGTGCTGACATCGCAGAACTGTGGCATCGCCAAATGGCCCTCATTGGCTGCTGGTCTGTTCACGATTGGTGAAAGCGAATCAGTTGCGCAGGCCATGCAACGTATGGTGCAGATGTCGCCGCAGTCGCGTGTTGATCATGCCAGTCGCAGTTGGCAGGCAGTGAGGCAATTCAACCAGTCGACCATACGCATCTGGTTGTCGTTCCTGGTTGATGTGGCCAGTCGACAACCGTTGGAACCTCAGGGAGATTCCCATCTTGATCCAAGCACTGGTGTCCATTCATGACGTCATGCCGGCCACCATGCAACCGGTGCGCGAGTTGCTCGAATTGTGTCATGAAGCGGCCATCGATCAGACGACCTTGCTGGTCGTACCCGGGCTGGATTGGCAACCATCCCAGCTGGCACAACTCAACGAATGGGAAGACGCCGGACACGTCATTGCCGCTCACGGTTGGCGGCATCAGTGCCAAACCGTGTCGAGTTGGTACCACCACGTGCACAGTTGGTGTTTATCTCGAAACGTCGCGGAGCACTTAAGCTTGGACCCCGCCGAAGTCTACGCTCTGATGCGGCGATCGGCAGATTGGTTCGCTGACCAACGCGGCACCATTCCCAGTCTGTACGTCCCGCCCGCCTGGGCACTGGGAAGATTATTGCCGAAGGATATGCGTCAGCTTCCCTTTCAGCAAATTGAAACGCTAACAGGAGTCATCGACACCGGCTCGTTGAATCGACGTAAGCTGCCATTGATGGGGTTCGAAGCCGACAATCTGCTAAGGACGGTCAGCCTTCGAGTTTTCAACGCGGTCAACCAAACTTGGTCACGTTGGCGCGGCGATATCCTGCGCATTGCGATTCATCCATGGGACCATCAACTGAGGCTAAGAGCACAGCTGCGTCACGTCTTGGCCAGCCGCATTGCGCCGCAGCGCTATGACGTGCTACTTAGTTGATCGATGGCTGGGCAGAGAGCTCGTCCGTGCACTCTCGGGTAGTTGGGGCAGTACCACCGCATGCTCGTCGGTAGTCGTTGACCAACGCTGTCCAGGCGGCGGCTTGGAAGACCCCACTGCAGAACATTTGGTTGCGTTTGTGCTTGATTCGGACTCGAAGTCCAACTGCGCGGCATCTCGCAGGTCACAGGCAGGTAAATCGAAGCCACGGCACAGACCGGCGGCACCTAAAAAATTGTTCAGTAGCCGATGTCCGTGGAACGACAAAACCGACTCCGGATGGAACTGGACGCCAAATGTCAAATGCTCGCGATGTTCCAAGGCCATGATCTCGCCGTCGGGAGACCATGCGATGGCGCGCAACCAGTCCGGCAATGTTTCCGCCAACCCAACAAGCGAATGGTATCTGGCAAAACTAGTTTGAGCGGGCATGCCGTCAAAGAGGCGGCTGGGAGCAAGTTGCATGACACAGCTCTTACCGTGAGTCGGACGTTGACTGCGTCCCACGGTGCCACCCAAAGCCTCGAATATGACTTGATGGCCTAAGCATACGCCCAGGATCGGCAATTGTCCGCTGAACCGCCGCACAATGTCCAGGCAGTATCCGGCTTGCTGCGGGGCCTTCGGACCGGGCGAAAGCACGATGGCATCGCAGCTCTTGGTCAAGTCTTGATTCAGTTCGGTGTCGTCATTGCGCAGCACGCGGACCGTCTGCCCCAGTTGAACGAGGTACCGCTGCAAATTGAATGCGAAGCTGTCGTAGTTGTCGACCAGCAAGATCATCCGGCGTTGCTATTCCAAGCATCTATGGCCCGCAGAATCCCCTCGGCCTTGTGCCAAGTCTCCTGCTCTTCCAAATGCGGGCTGCTATCGGCCACAATGCCGCCGCCCACTGGCACCTGCCACCACCCGTCGCAAGCTGTAATTGTGCGGATCAATATACTCAGATCAACATCACCGGCGAAGCTGATGTACCCCAAACTTCCACAGTACGGGCCACGCGTGGAGGGTTCCAATTCAGCGATGATCTCCATCGCCCGAATCTTCGGCGCGCCCGTAATTGATCCTCCCGGGAAAGCCGACCTGATGATGTCCAATGCATCACAGTTTTCGGCCAACTTCGACTGGACCACGCTCACCAAGTGCCACACAAAAGGGTAGCGTTCCAATTCACACAAACTGGGAACAGCGATGGAATCCGGCTGAGAAACGCGCGACAAATCGTTCCGGAGCAGATCCACAATCATGACATTTTCGCTACGGTCCTTTTCACTGGCCCGCAATAACTGACCAATGCCTGTGTCCGCGGTCGGGTCGGACAGCCGGGGACGCGTGCCTTTGATCGGGCGGGTCTCCAAGACGCCATCTTGTAAGCTGACAAAGCGTTCGGGCGAAGAGCTGATAACTTGAACACGCCCAAAGTCCGCGTAGCCCGACATGGGTGCTGGATTGTGCTCGCGCAGATGTCGATACAGCTGGCTACTGCCGCAGGTCGCTTGCCTCAATAGCCGCTGCGCCAGATTGACCTGAAACACGTCGCCGGCGTGGATGTAATCCACGCACTTACCGACCGCACTGCGGTAGCCTGCGGCGGAAAAATTGCTCGTCCACTCGTCGGACCAGCGGGTCGCATGTTGCTCCACCAACCTGGCGGCCCGCAATCGGTGGTTCGCCGACGAATTGTGCGCGGCCTGCGGCTCCTGCTCCAAAAGATCCCAAAAGAACCTCATCCGCCGGTAAGCTCGACGTTGACGCTGCTTGGGTTCGGTAGCTGGCCAGCCTTGCGAGATGATCCAGCCTTCGTCTCGCGTGTGGTCCCAGCTGAGGGCGACGTCGTACAAGCCAAGATTCGCTAGCGGCAAACAGAACTCGTTGGCGCCGGCCAGCGGTACTCGCTCGAAGCAGGTGCCCAGTTCGTAACCAAACCAGCCGAGCCAACCACCTTGAAATGGCGGTAGATCGGCCAGTTTGGGTTGAAAGTACTTGGCGGACAGTTGCTGAATGGCATTGAGTGCCGTCGACTCGCGCTGGTCAACTCGCAGACGCGAAAACGGATCGGCACTCATGTAGCTGTAGCGGCCGCATTGCGGATGCGCCAGGCTACTGTCCAACCAGACACATCCTCCTAGCCCAGCTAGTCGCTCGAAACAGTAGTCCGGCGTAAACTTCCGCGGCAGCGGCCGGACCAACGTCTGTAGCTTTTCAGGCGACTTGGACAAGGTCAACATTCTTTTGGGCACGCCAACGAAAACATGTGTCAGGTTGCGAAGGCTGTTCCCGCTCTCAGATCATCTTGGCTGTCATCTTGGCTGGGCTCACGAACATCCGGCTCGCAGCGGCCGAAACATGGTTACCTCAACGCTCGAGTACAGCCCACACGAAAAAGGACACCGCGCTACCTGCAAAATCGAGGAACATTCTAGAGCGCGTGTCAGATAAGTGTAGCGGTATACCGCTGGTTTGAGCAACGAATTCGTTGGTCATGGTCGCGATACGCCGGTGGGACTCGCACGATCTCCGACGGGGCGAGGTGGGAAATACCGGCTGACGCGTACCAGAGTAATGACGCGCTAGTCGGGCTGGCCGGCCCAATCCTCAAGAATCTCTCGCAAGATGCGCATCAGACGCGGTCCGGCCCGATTTCCTAAATCAACGACTTCCTGGTGGGACGTTGATTGCGGCACATCGGTCGAAGCCACATTAGTGATCACGGAGCATCCCAGCACTTGCATGCCCAGGCGGCGGGCGGTCAAGACTTCGGGCACCGTGGACATACCAACAGCGTCGGCACCGATCTTGCGAAACATGCTGTATTCCGCGCGGGTCTCATAGGTCGGACCCAGCGTCGCCAGGTAACAACCCTGGTGCAACACCGTGTCTTGTCGTCGAGCGATCGAGCAAGCTCGCTGGATAAGGCCATAGTCGTACGGTGACGCGCCGCGTTGTGGTACATCAGTGGTCGGACAGTCGTAGCGGCTCAGATCGGCGCTGGGTCGCGAAAACAGCAAGTCGATGTGGCTGTCCATGACCATGAGATCCCCAGCTTGAAAGCGAGGGTTCAATCCTCCGGCGGCATTGGTGACAAACAGAGTTTGCGCACCCAAAGCGTGCAAGCAACGCACGGGGAACGTTACCTGAGCATCCGTCCAACCTTCATAACGGTGGCACCGACCTTGCATGAGTACGACGGGCATGCCGGCGAGGAACCCGAGCACCAGTTGTCCCGCATGACCGGCCGCATGCACGGGACTGAAATACGGGATCTCACCGTAAGAAATGCTGGTCGCGTGCTCCACTTGTTCCGCCAGCGCGCCCAGGCCGCTACCCAGGATGATCGCCACCTGTGGTTGGAATAGCTTCCGCTGCTGAATGGCTTCCACCGCAGTCGAAACTTGGGCAGACTGGGGATGCGTGGCCAACGTGGCTGTCCCTTCGTCGCAATCAGCCGCGTGTGGTACGCTCGTGGTCGAGCACACCAGTCACTAGAGTGCGCAGCTTCGGCTCCGCTTCATTGGCGACCGAAATGATCTTCTGCACGTCGGCCGGCTCCAGCGCGTCCGGTAAGCACATGTCGGTGATCACCGAAAAACCAATGACTCGTAATCCACAATGCACCGCCACGATCACCTCTGGCACGGTGGACATTCCCACCACGTCAGCTCCGATAGCTCGCAGGAAGCGATACTCGGCACG
>JANQOL010000357.1 GCA_028289675.1 Pirellulaceae bacterium | reverse complement strand
CGCGGGCTTTGAGGACAATACCCATGCCGCCCGAGCCGACGATTCCCAATATCTCGAAGGCTCCGATACGTCCCGCCGCTCGAGGATCATCGGACGCCGCCAAAAGTTTCAAAATACTGGTGATGTCTTGCGAGCCGGCCGGGATCTCCAAACCGGAATCCGTCCCGGAATTGGTTCGAGTGGGCGACGTGCAGGACAGAGAATTTGGATCCAATCCGGTGAATGCTTCGACGGCCGTGGACCAGGTTTGCCCATCAGCGGCCAACGCGTCTAGCCGTCGGCAACATTCGGGACAGCCATCCAAGTGCTCGATCAATTCTGCAGGCAATTCGTTTCGCATGCCGTCTGCGGCAAACGCGTTGAGTGCTTCGAGTGGGCATTGGGTAGTGTGAGTCATCGGTGTCTTGTCCGCATCTTTCAGGAGGCAACAAGTGGAACGCTCTTGGAGGGGTTAGGCCGGCGGATCACCGCCGGACGAGGTCTCACCGGTCAGCGATTCAAGCAGCCCAGCGTCGGACAACTCGAAACTCGCGTCCCACTGTTCCTGTCGTTCAATTCGCTCGACTGCCCGGCAGAGTTTGGCCATCACTCGACTGCGAGCTGCGTAGACGGCTCCGACCGATTTGCCCAGTTCTTGAGCCGCCTGCTCGCCAGGCAGACCGTCAACGGCGGTTCGCCAAAAAGCAAGCCAGTTGTCCGGATGGAAACTAGGCTTGACCTGTTGGGCAGCAAAGCGAAACAGCTCCATGCGGCGTTCCCGAAACCACAGTTGCGTGACCTCTGAGTTTCGGTCCGGGGCCTGTGCCAGCAGATCCCAAGTGGCCGAGCCTCCGGTGGCCCGGTGCCGCGCGTCTCGTTGCAGTAGATTCAAGGCTGCGTTGGTGGTCACCTTGGCCAACCAGCCGCGAAAGCGACCGCCAGCATGCCCTTGTGGCCAGCGCTCGGCAGCTCGAGCGACCGACCACAGCACACGTTGCACCACGTCTCGAGCGTCAGCGTCCTGGAGGCCGCGGCGGCAAGCCACTCGATAGATTAGCGGCTGGTAAACTTGCGCAAACTCGTCCCAGGCCATTCGATCGGCGGGGTCTTTCAAGCGAGCTAGCAGCGTATCACGGGTGTCAGGCCACGGTTGCATGAGTTGGTCTCCACAAGTGGAAACCCAGCATGGCAGACAAGCTCACACGAAAAAAGTAGATTTCGCGGAAATACCCGCTCGGCACAGGCAGCCCGGAGCCCGTACAGCCGAGCGAGCCTGCCGAGCCAGACTCTCAGAGACGTGGAAGGTAGAAACCTAGAATCCCTGCGGAGCCTGAGACCCAGCGGAGGACTCTTCCATCGAATGTCCGGGTGGCATCCCAGTGCCGCCGCTTGAGTTACTGTTTGTGGCCCGGTTGCTTGGGATGGGGCTGGTCGAGATTCGGCTGGTTGGCAGTGGGACGAAAGCAGTACTGCTGGTTGGCGGCCACGACCAACCCCGTGATGGAGTACAGCAAAGTGTTTTCGACGGCAGAGAACGTGACTTCGTGAAATGCCATCTGAATCAGGTGAGTACCGCCGATGGCCATGGCCACCAACGACAGACCGCGTACCCAACTGGGGACCGACTGCGCCCGCCACAACGTCCACGCTTGACTGGCCAAAGTCAGCATCACAAAACCGTAGAGGGCGAAGCCGATGATGCCCAAGTCAACCAACAAACTCAAATAACTATTGTGGTGGACATAGCCTCGGATGGAGTTCAGCCGAATGTTGGTGGAGCGGTCGTCCAGATAGCTGCGATTGTGGACTTGAAACTGATTGAACCCGAAACCAGCCACTGGCCGGTCTTGGAACATCTTGAAGGAGACATAGGCGAACGCGGCTCGCATGTAGGTGCTCTCGCGCGTTTCGGCGGCGGAGTACTCGCGTTTGAACGCCAGAATCTCCGGGCCCTTAATGGCGCCCACTAATACACAGCCAGCCAACATGCCGACCAAAGCCGTCCGGCGCGGCAGGCCCCGCATGGCCAGCACGACGAGCATGCTAGTGCAGAATCCTAGCCCCAACCAGACGCTTCGCGTGTACGTGACGTAGATGGCGACTACGAACAGCAGGGTAGCGAAGGCAAAGCTCGTCAGGCGGAAACGGCATTTGGGATGAAGCCAGACCGTGTACACGGCAACTGCCGACCAACTGGCGATCAAGCACATGCCGAGCCGCACCGACTGCAGCATCGGACCGCGGGCGCGACCAAAGTGAATTCCCAGCTCAGGATCGGAGATAAAACGCGGGAATACCAGAGTCCAGACCTGCGCGACCTCCAACAACGCGGTGCCTGCCAGATAGACGCCCAAAGCGCCAACGATGTAGGCTCCCACACGTAGTTGTTTCGGATTCAACTTGGACAGTCGCAGAATGGCGTAAATGGTAAACGGAATAAAATACCCGTTGACCAAGTGCATTAGCGTAGGAGGCTGCTCGGGCAGTGCGGATCCCAGAGGCTGGGTGATCGTGCGGGCCACCAGCCATAAAAAGAACACGCCGATGGCCACGTCACAGTGCTCTAGCCGGGCGAACTTCAATTCGCCCCGGTACCACTGCAGGGCAGCTTGAGCCAGCAGGACCAAGAACCACACACGGTCCATGGTCCAGGTCAGGCCTGCGGCGTCCACCGAGACGAATTCGGCAGGGAAGCAGCAGGTGGATACCAAGAACAGGGCCGTGGACACAAATACGGACCCGCGCATCAAGACGATGAGCGCCCACACAGTCGTTACGATCGATATCGCTAGTGCCAGGAATGCCATAGGGGTCTCGGTGAATACAGAGGTCAAGGCAGCGGCATGCAGCTACCAGTGTCCAACCGCGCGATGTCTCCTCGTTCTCGCGATAGGAGCGGCGCAATCTGCGGAGTTGGACAAATCAGTCTTGAAACGTAGCTTCTGAATAGTCCCGGAAAACAATATCTGTGCATGCCGACTGGTAACTCGTTTGGCGTCTACCGAGCATCACCCGCAAAACCCCTAAATCAGGACTTGTTTCACATCTGGAAACAGGCGTCTGTCCAATTCGGTCAGCCTTCCGGTGCATTCCTACTGCAGAATTCAGATACGTCTCAACTGACCCGGATCTGCTCTCTAGGCTGACCATGAAAGACCAAGTATTGCGCTTGTACCGCACGTTGACCGGCAGGCGCCGGCAACAATTGCTTGCGCGATTCAAGAGCGCTGGGACATTTCCTGTGGCCATCCTGTTCTATCACCGGGTCGCAGATACGCACGCCAATGACTGGACGATGAGTTGCCGAGATTTTGAGCGGCAGATCGAATGGTTGCGTGCCAACTTCGACATTGTGGATTTGGCCGAAGCACAACGACGCATCCAGGCGAAAAGATGCGACCGACCGACGGTTGCCTTGACGTTCGACGATGGCTATCGCGACAACGCGGACTTCGCGATTCCCTTGCTGATCCAGCATCGCCTGCCAGCGACCTACTTTGTGTCTACCGAATTCGTCCGCCATGGCTCGGCATTCCCGCATGATGTGCAGGCCGGCCAGCCGCTGTCCCCGAATACGATTGATCAGCTGCAGTGCTTTGCTGGTCAGGGCATCGAAATTGGCGGACACACGCGCACGCACTGCGACCTGGGCCAAGTTCAAGACACCTCGGTTGCCGAGGACGAGATTCTCGGAGGGCTGCAGCAACTAGAAGATTGGTTGGGTGAAAGACCCCGCTACTTTGCGTTTCCCTTTGGCATGCCCTGCAACATGTCCCAGCTGGCGGTGAATGTGCTGACGGCAGGTGGGGTGAGCGGATTTTGTAGCGCCTACGGTGCCTGGAACTGGCCGGGATCTCCTGGGGTTCACCTCCGCCGAATCCACGCTGATCCAGGACTGGAGCGGCTCAAGAATTGGCTGACCCTGGACCCACGCAAACTGCGGGATGATCACGAATTGCCTTTCGCAGAATCCACTACCGCCAGTATCTCAAATCAGATGTCTGTCCACCCAACGAATTTAGATGTGCATCAAGGAACTGAGTTTCATGCTAGCTAACCTCCCGGAAACCTTCCGACGATCGCCACTACGCGTGCAATTCGTGACCACCAGCCTACCGGTTGGTGGCGCCGAGACTCTGCTGCTGAATTTGATTCGCGGTTTGGATCGGCAAGTCTGCGAGCCGGAAGTCGTTTGCTTGAAAGAGCCCGGCGAACTGGGCCATGAGATTGCGGGCGAAGTGCCCCTGCACGCAAATCTGCTGCAGTCCAAGTGGGATGTGAGCATTCTCTGGAAGCTCAAGCGTCTGTTTCAAGACAGGCAAGCGGATGCGGTCGTGACCGTAGGCGCGGGTGACAAGATGTTTTGGGGCCGACTGGCCGCCAAACTGGCTGGTACGCCGGCGATCTGTAGTGCGCTGCACTCCACCGGCTGGCCGGACGGAGTGGGGCGTCTGAACCGTTGGTTGACTCGTTGGACCCATGGCTTCATTGCATGCGCGGAAGGCCATGCAAACCACCTGGTGCAAGGAGAAGGGTTTCCATCGGCGAAGGTGTTCATGATTCCCAATGGAGTGGACACGGACCGCTTTCGTCCCAACGGCAGACGCCGCGCTGCGCTGCGTCGTGAGTTGGGAATCGGCGCTAACTGCCCGGTGGTGGGCATTGTGGCGGCCCTGCGCTCCGAAAAGAATCACCTACAGTTCGTTGCCGCTGCGCGTCAGGTGTTGGCACGCTTTCCGCAAACGCATTTCGTCATCGTTGGCGACGGTCCGGAACGGTCGCAGATCGAAGCAGCTATCCGTCAGCAGCAATTGGAATCGCAATTCCATCTGCTGGGCTGCCGACAGGACACCCCAGAATTACTGGCGGGCTTGGACGTCTTCTGCTTGACCAGCAAAAACGAGGCGAATCCTGTCTCGATTCTCGAAGCTCTCTCCTGTGGTATTCCGGTGGTCAGCCCCAATGTGGGATCAGTTCGCGAAACGGTCTTGCCCAACACGACTGGCATCCTGACCGAGCCGCTATCGGAAACGAGTACTGCCGAGGCCATTGTACGGCTGCTGGACAATCCAACGTTCGCTTCCCACATGGGCTTGGCCGGAAGGCAATTGGTTCGGCAGCACTGGAGTTTGGAGGCGATGATCAGCGGTTACCAAAAACTGCTGGTTGGTTTGTACAACGCCTATGCTGCCCGATCCGGCCAACCACGTTGGTTCAACGATACTGCCGACTCCGAGAACTCAGCCAGCGAATTGTCGAATGAAGCTGACGGACCATCCGAGTTGCCACTGGCTTTACCGGCTGGATTGGCTGTGGAAGCTTCTGGTGGTTGTTCGGCCAGTTTGATCGCCTAGTTGGATGTGACGAGCGCGTGTTCGGTGCGGTTAAGCACTCGAGCAACCCGGCGCCCAGCTGGTGCATGATTGCACAAACCAAACTTGCAATTCTCGAAACTCGACCGACCTCCTCGTCGTACCACACATGCGTTGGATTGTGTGATTGCGCTGTTGGCCAGCGTTGGTTTCGGCATTCCGAATGATCTTGTGAAGAACCGTAACATCGTTGAAGCTGCCTCGTCCGGAGATCGTAACTATGAGTAGAAAAGAAGCGCTGGTCCAACTGAGTTCGGTCTTGGTGAATCGGCGTGAGGCCATTCGCGCGGCACTCAAAGGAGACTTGTCCGCCTTGCGCGAATTGACGCTGGCCACAGGCGATTTGGCCGACGTTGCTTTGGACTCGGCGCATGAAGCTGTGACCAGCCAGATGGCCGAAGTGGAGAGCCGGGAGTTGAGCAAGATTGATGATGCGATCGAGCGTATCAAAGATGGCAGCTATGGAATCTGTGAGGGTTGTAACAAGCCCATTCCACTGGCCAGGCTGCAGGCCCTGCCTTACGCCACTCTATGCATCAAATGCCAAATTAGTTTGGAAGAATCCGGTCTGGATGACTGGTCTGAACTGAGTGGAGATGCGTATGATTCGGTCTAGCGTCAGTCGGACGCCAACATGGCGTTGACCAACGATCTGGTTGCTCAAACGGACGGCCAGCTGCCGTGACAGGGACGCTGATGCCCATACGTCCGACGCGCACATTTGCCGGATACACAGGCGCCTACGGACGCAAATTGGTGATCGGTGCATGCGGTGCCGGAAGGACGAGTCCTGGTTTGGGGTGCTGAATGCCTATGACCGGCTTGACCGGTCGAGCATGCAGAACTGCACCTACCGGCATTCCAAGACTTACGAGCATATGCAGGCACCGACTGTAGCTATCATTGCGTCGCTGCGGTTTTCGTTTAGACGCGTCTCGGCGGGACAGCCGATTCCACACCTTACGCTTTCGTCCCGGATCGGAGTCCGTGGATAAAGTCATGTGGTTTGCTGGCCATCTGGGGTACCTATGTTGCGCGACTATTTCAACCGGCGAGTTGTCTGGTTTACGTTGACTCTGGCGGCGATTCAAGTTGTTGCGATTAAAGCATCAGCGCAGATCGTACTGCGCCCAACTGACACGGACGTAGCTAGCCCCTACGACTCCAGCCGGCGTCAAGTTCCCGTGTCGCGCGGAAACGCGAATCCCCTGCCGCGGGGCGATATGGGACGGCAGAGAATCAATGACTCGTCGTCCTACGCTTCCAATTCCGATCGCGACTACGAGTTCGCTCAGCTGCAGCGAGAAGCGGATGAAATGCAGCGTCAGCTTGGACTGGTACGACGGATCGTGAAGTTTGCCAGTCCCAGTATCGTGCACATCGAAGCCACGAAGTCGGCGGAGCCTGGGCAAGGATTTGCCAGTAGTCGAGTCGAAGAGGCCGGAGCGGGGGTCATTGTTCACATCCGCGGCGCTCACTACGTACTCACCAACCGACACGTGATCTATCCCGCCGACATCCGGTCCATTCGCATTGAATTGACCGATGGATCGCTGGTACGGCCAGTGAACATTTGGACGGATCCGTCGACGGACGTTGCCGTCATGCGGTTGGATCGCAACGATTTGATTGCCGCCCGCTTGGGCGACAGCGCAAAGATGGACATCGGAGACTTTGTTTTGGCCGTTGGTAGTCCCTTTGGCTTGAGCCACTCGGTGACTTACGGCATCCTGAGCGCCAAAGGGCGGCGAAATCTGGAACTGGGGTCCAAGGAGATCGAGATACAAGATTTCTTCCAGACGGACGCGGCCATCAACCCAGGCAACAGTGGTGGACCGCTGTTGAACCTGCGCGGCGAGATCATCGGCATCAACACAGCCATCGCCAGCAACTCCGGTGGCAACGAGGGGATTGGTTTTTCCATTCCTATCAACATGGCGATGCTAGTGGCCGATCAATTGATCAGCCACGGAAAGCTGGGGCGCTCGTACTTGGGCGTTCAGCTCGAGAACGCGTTTGACATCTTTACCGCGAAACGACTCGGCCTGAATTCCACGTCTGGAGCGTTGGTCAAATCCATCATCCCGAATTCACCTGCGGCCCGTGCGGGCATGCAAGTCGGTGATGTGATCGTTGAGTTCAACGGCATCCGCATCGACAATGACGGGCATCTGGTAAAACAAGTCGGATTGACTCCCGTGGGCAGCCAGGTGCCGATGGTCGTCTACCGTGATGGTTCCGCCTCCCGAGTTCTGGCAGTGCTGGAACCCAGTCCAGAGCAATAGCGATTGTTCGATCGACTCGTGGGCTGTCATTTGTCAGCAGTCCGCGATGCGCGCTCGAACTGACCGGCTATAGTATGTGCTTGGACAGGGTCCGCTGTGGTTGGCCCGTGCCACTGGGCTTTCAACGATGGCGCACCGATGACGTTCTCCTCACAACGCGGACCCTTCCCCCATACTCGCTTACGGCGTCTGCGGCAGGCTGCTTGGAGTCGCGAACTGGCCACCGATCGCCGGCTGGCGCCCGGCGACCTCATCTGGCCCCTATTTGTGCTACCAGGTAAGAATGCTCAGCAGCCGGTGTCCAGCTTGCCGGATGTCTCACGCTACTCGGTGGACTTGCTGCTGCCCCAGATCGAGCAAGCCATTGCGGTCGGCATACCGGCGGTGGCTCTATTTCCGGTGACGCCTTCGGAATTGAAGACGGAAGATGGGCGCGAAGCGGTCAACCCCGGCAACTTGGTTTGTACGGCCGTCGAACGCATTCGCAGCACCTTTGGTGATGCCATTGGCATCGTGTGTGACGTGGCCCTCGATCCGTATACAACGCACGGTCAAGATGGTCTGTTAGATGATGGGCGAATCGCAAACGACGCCACGGTGCAAGTACTTTGCCAGCAAGCGGTCGTGCAGGCAGCGGCAGGATGCACAGTCATTGCTCCGTCCGACATGATGGACGGCCGCGTGGGAGCCATTCGTCGCGCATTGGACGAGGCTGGCTTCCATGACGTCATCATTATGGCCTACGCGGCTAAATACGCGTCCGCCTTTTACGGCCCCTTCCGTGACGCCGTCGGCTCTCAGCAAAATCTGGGCAGTGCCGACAAGAAGACGTATCAGATGCAACCTGTTGCCTTCGATGAGGCGCTTCATGAAGCGGCCCTCGATCTGCGTGAAGGCGCGGATATCGTGATGGTCAAACCCGGTTTGCCTTACTTGGACATTGTGACCCGCATCAAGAGCGAACTGGCCGTGCCGACCGCGGTCTATCAAGTCAGTGGAGAATACGCCATGATTTGCGCGGCGGCCCAACACGGCTGGCTGGATCGTCAAGCCTGTATGTTGGAGAGCTTGTTGTCGTTTCGACGTGCCGGCGCGGATATGATCCTGACCTACTTCGCTCTGGATGCGGCGCGGGCTTTACAGGCTTCGTAGAGAATGCTTGTGGTGGCGTCTGCTTTTGACGATGGCGGGCAACCACTTTCGTGGCTGATGCAGGACCTGAATTGCGAACCGCGCTGGCGTCGCAATTGCTACCCGAAAGGAAACGCCTTGGGTTTGGGTAGTGCTTTGAGCGCGAGTTCGGCGAACTTCAGATCTGCCTTGGTGGTCACTTTGATGTTCAGCGGGCTGCCTTCGACCACGCTGACAGGGTGTCCCGCCGCTTCCAGTAACGAGGCCTCATCGGTGGCCCGCTGGGCGTCGGGATTCTGGTAAGCCTCCAACAAAAGCTCGCGGCGGAAGACCTGCGGTGTTTGCGCAAGCCACATCTTTTCGCGGGAGACGGTTTCCGTAATCGTGTGTTGGTCGTCCACTCGTTTCAATGTGGAGACGCAGGGCGTCGCCAGAATCGCAGCACCGCTGTCCGAGGCGGCGGCGAAGACTGCATCGATCCATGAGGTTGCCAAGCACGGCCGTGCGGCGTCGTGGATGGCGACCATCGGCAGCTCCGAACGTACCTCGGCTAACCCGAGGCGGACGCTTTCAGCACGGGTGGGGCCTCCCAAGACGGCCTGCACGCCGAGCATGGCTGCGTTGCCCGCGAATTTCTCGTTGAAGGTCTCTTTGTCCTCCGGTGCGATCACAATGATCAGTTGGCCTACGTCTTGCCGCTTGGAGAATGCCTCGGCGGCGTACATCCACAAGGGTTTCGAGCCCAAGCTGGCGAATACTTTCTTGCTGAACGGATCCGCGAAGCGCCGGCTTTGACCGGCGGCCGCCAGGATGACTGCGAATTGGCTCATGTGCCAGTTCCTTATCCGATTGCCGGGTGCTTCCCGCACAGTCGTTACAACCGCCAGGTGTCGTGCGACCCGAGTTACAAAGACCTTCCGCCCGTCCGCCCGAGACGGGTTTGTGGATAGCGATAAGCTAACTTTCAGCGGACCAGCTTTAAACCGTACTTCGCCAACTGTTTAGTGATCTGCCATGGAATCCACGCTCGTTGCCCAATCTCCGACCCAGTTGATCCCGGAAGCGGCCGTGGCGGCTCGGGCCATTCGAAATCCCATCGTGCCACTTGCCACGCTACGCTGGCTGGCTGCGCCGACTCGACAAGAAAACGCGCTGGCGCCCCGCTGCCGGCCTGCAGTGGTCGACGCCATTGACGAGATTATGGATCCTCTGTTGGAGTCGGCATCCGCCTGGGATAAGCAGCAGCTGGATCGATCCGGCGAGTTCTTGGGAGAATTGTGCAGCCAGTTGACCCAGCTTTTTAACGAGCAGCCAATAGGAACCGGTCAAAGATTGCTGGCAGCCAGTTGGTTGCCTCTGTACCGATGTTTGGCGACAGGAGAAGTCAGTCAAGGACTAGAGCAAACGCGTCATCGACTGTTCGAAGCGGTCGTGGTGATGACGCTATGCCGGGAACTGGGTTCCGACATGATTCAGCTGTTCGAGCTATCGCAACCCGATGACATTGGTCCTCATGAAACCGTGGCCGAGCAAATCGGCTTGGATCTGATCACCGTCGGTAGCTTGGTGCGCCGCCATGTGGCCGGATTCAATCCAACTAACGGTTCATTTGAAGGCGATACCGCGGCTCAATTATCACTGGTGGACCAAGAAGACATCTCCCGAGCCACGCGTTCAGTACCAGACTGGGCGGATCCGGCGTTGTTGTGGCGATTGTCCGGTGAGTTGATCGCACAGAAATCTGATTTGGTGCTCCCTCGAGCTTGGATCGACACGCCGGTACCGTGGAATAGCATCATCGATCATTGGAACAAGCTGTCTCATC